>WFRP01000123.1 GCA_015486505.1 Pseudomonadota bacterium
TCGCGGCCACATATATACAAGTAACGTGAGAGGAACCAAATCTGTGTTTATCTGCGTTCATCTGTGGTTTCTACTTTTTTGTTGAACCACAGATGGACACGGATAGACACAGATAAAATCTACATAATTTCCTACAGTTACAAACCGTTACCTAGAAGTATTTCTCAAGTTTTTCAGGCACAATATGTTGTGATTTTGAATGTCTGCAATCACAACATATAGCGATTGAAAATTATTTCTCGGTGTTTTTACGAGGGCATCAATTTTTACAAATTGAAAGAATCAGTCCACCAACTAATGCGGGAACAAATCCCGCAACCCAAACAGGGCCTTGCGGCCTGCAAACAAGTGCTCTTATCAGAACATTTTCTTGTTTTAAAATCAAGAAAATAACCTGTAAGGCACTAATCCACTAAGGAGAAAAGAAAATGTCCGACAATGTCACCATAGTTAACGACGATAGTTTTGCTGAAATCCTGAAAACTTCCGACACCCCGGTTTTAATTGACTTTTTCGCGACCTGGTGCGGCCCCTGCACGGCCATTGCCCCGATCCTTGATGAGTTTGCCGGCGAAAACAGCGACCGGGTCAAGGTTGTCAAACTCAACGTTGATGAAAACCCGCGGACTCCCGCGAAATTCGGAATCCGCGGCATTCCAACATTAATCCTTTTCAACCAGGGCAAGGAAGTTGACAAAATAGTCGGCATGACCACTAAAGATGCTCTGGAAAAGATGCTGAACGGCATTTAAGCGCCCTTTTCCGATACCGTATATCAAACTTTCCGAGCCCAAACAGGGCCTATTTCAGGAGCAAAAAACATGTTCAAAAATTCGTTCGGCCGCCGGTTTACGGTTATCTGCCTGGTCCTGCTGCTTTTACCCCTGTTAACCGGCTGCGGTGACGGCAAAAACCAGGCCAAAGCCCCGAAGATTGTCCCCAATTTCACCCTGACGGCACTTGACGGCACTCAGATAACCCGGGACAGCCTCAAAGGTAAAGTCGTCCTTTTAGACTTCTGGGCCACCTGGTGCCCGCCCTGCCGCGCGGCGATTCCCCATCTGGTGAGTACCTATGAAACTTACAAGGATAAAGGATTTGAGGTTGTCGGTGTCTGTCTTGATCAAGGAGGCGACGTTGCTAAAATATCCGACTTCATCAAACGCAATCAGGTCAGCTACCCGATTGCCATTGGCGCCGACAACCCGATCACCAGGGATCTAGGCAATATAACTTCGCTGCCAACTATGATTCTTCTCGACAGAAATTCGTCCATTGAATTCAAGGTGGTGGGCTTCAACAGTGAAATCGGCAAAAAACTTGAAAGTAAAATTAAAGAGATACTCGCCAAACATAAATAACCGGACACCAATAAAACGACAAGTAAATTCAGGAAAAAAACCATGACCCAGGACCTACTCGTTGAGATCGGCACGGAGGAGATTCCGGCCGGTTTTTTAAGTAAAGCCGTAGTTGATATGAAAGTACTGGCGGAAAAGCTTCTCGACCGTCTCCGTTTAGAACACGGTAAAATAGAGATCCTCGCGACCCCGCGCCGCCTGGCTCTTAAAGTCGCGGATCTGGCCTCCGGCCAGGAAGACCGGGTCGTAGAGAATATGGGGCCGGCAAAACGCATCGCTTTTGCTGAATCCGGCAACCCGACTAAAGCCGGAATCGGTTTTGCCCGGGGCCAGGGAGTCAAACCGGAAGATCTGGAAATCGTCAGCACCGACAAAGGTGACTATGTCTGCGTCCGCAAGCGTGAGACCGGACAAAAAACCACCGCGCTTCTAGCTGAAGCTCTGCCTGGTTATATCATGGCGATTCCTTTCCGTAAATCAATGCGCTGGCATAATCTGGAGGCCCGTTTTGCCCGCCCGATTCATTGGCTGGTCACGCTTTACGGCAATGAAACGATAAAATTCAAATGCGCCGGCATTGAAAGCGGCGCCAGCTCCCGCGGCCACCGTTTTATGGCGCCCGGCGAATTTATGATTCCGGCCCCCGGCGATTATGTCGCTCTCTGCCGCAAAGCCCAGGTCATTGTTAATCAGAATGAGCGCAAAACCATGATCTCAGAGCAGCTTAAAGCCATCGAAAAAGATCTTGGCGGCACCATCATTGCCGACCCGGAACTTCTGGAAACCGTTACCAACATTGTTGAATATCCGCAGGCTATCGTCGGTTCTTTCGACCAGGAGTTTCTTAAACTTCCGGAAGAGGTTTTAATCTCGGTCATGCGTCACCATCAGAAATACTTCTGCCTACGGGATAAAAACGGGGCGCTGATGGCAAATTTCATCACCGTCAACAATACCGTGGCCCGGGATCCTGAAGTTGTGGTGAAGGGCAACCAGCGGGTGCTGCTGGCACGCCTCAATGACGCTAAATTTTTCTACGAGGAAGATCTCAAGATCCCCCTTGCTGAATTTGGCGAACGCCTGAAAAAGGTTGTTTTCCAGGCCAAACTCGGCACCTCTTACGAAAAAGTCGAACGTTTTAAAAGCCTGGCCGAGTTTCTGGCCGAAAAACTCTGCCCCGAACAGAAAGCTAATATCAGCCGGACCGCCGGACTTTGTAAAGCCGATCTTGAGAGCAATATGGTCTGTGAATTTTCCGACCTGCAGGGCATTATGGGCCGCGAATACGCCCGCATCGCCGGTGAAGATGACGCGGTTGCGACCGGCATCCTCGAACATTATATGCCCACCGGGTCCGGCGGCTGCCTGCCAAGCAATGATTGCGGCGCCATTGTCGGCATTGCTGACAAGATTGATACGATTACCGGCTGTTTCGGCATCAACCTGCAGCCGACCGGCAGCGCCGACCCCTACGCCCTGCGGCGGCAGGCCCTGGGCATTATCAGTATCTGTATTGATCGCGACTACAATCTTTCCCTGAAAGAGGTGGTTAGCCGTTCGGCGGAACTTTTGCAAAGTAAAATTGAGCGGCCGGCAGCTGCGGTGGTCGGCGATGTAATTGATTTCATCAAGGGCCGGCTCTTTCACAGTCTGACCGCGAACAAAATCCCCGCCGGGGTGATTGAGGCGATTCTTGCCACCGGCTTTGACGATATTGTGACCACCGTGGAACGTATCAACGCGCTCGACCGTTTTCGTAACCGCGACGATTTCACCGACCTGATAACCGCGTTCAAGCGCATTATGAACATCACCCGCAAGGAGAAAGCCAACTATATCCTTAATGCCGATAATTTCACCGAAGAAGCCGAGACCGGTCTTTATAACGCCTGGCGGCAGATCGCCGGTAAAATTGACGAGCAGCTCAACCGTAATGATTTCGATCAGGCTTTAAGCACGGTTGCCGATTTAAGGAAAGATGTCGATAATTTTTTCAACGAAGTCATGGTCATGGCCGAGGATCAGGCCGTACGTGAAAACCGTTTAGCTCTACTTCAGGGCATCGCCGATGATTTCAAAAAAATAGCTGATTTTGCAAAATTATAATCTTGATGGAGGATTTTCGCAATGAGTGAGAAATTTGTCTACAGCTTTGGCGGTGACTACACTGAAGGTGACGCCGATATGAGGAATCTTCTCGGCGGCAAAGGTGCAAATCTGGCGGAAATGATCAAAATCGGGGTGCCGGTGCCGCCCGGATTTACGATCACAACCGCAACCTGTGTCGCTTTTTATGAAAACCAGCGCCAGTATCCCGAAGCTCTGGAGAGTCAGGTTCGTGAAGCATTACGCAAAACCGAGGCGACTATGGGGAAAGGCTTCGGCGACAGTGAAAAGCCGTTGCTGTTTTCAGTCCGCTCGGGGGCCCGGGTCTCAATGCCGGGTATGATGGATACGGTGCTTAATCTGGGCCTAAATGACGAAACCGTCAAGGGCTTGATTTCAGGTTCGGGTTCGGCCCGGTTTGCCTATGACAGTTACCGACGTTTCATTCAGATGTACGGCAATGTCGTAATGGGCATTGAGGGGGAAAAACTTGAAATTCTGCTCGAAGAAGCCAAAGCCGAAAAAGGCGTGACTTTAGATACCGAGCTTGACGCTGATGACCTCAGGCAACTGGTCGCCGACCTTAAAGCTAAAGTCAAGGAGTTGACCGGAACCGCTTTCCCGGAAGATCCTTACGACCAGCTCTGGGGCGCGATCACCGCGGTTTTTGACTCCTGGAATACCAAGCGGGCCGAAACCTACCGCCGCCTCAACAAAATTCCCGATCACTGGGGTACGGCGGTTAATGTGCAGTCTATGGTTTTCGGCAATATGGGCGAAGAGTGTGCCACCGGGGTAGCTTTCACCCGCGATCCCTCAACCGGTGAAAACCTCTTTTACGGCGAATTTCTGGTTAACGCCCAGGGCGAAGATGTGGTCGCCGGTATCCGGACGCCGCAGCCGATCAACGAAATCGGCCGCAAGGACTCCAAACTACCTTCACTGGAAACGGTAATGCCCGACCTTTACCGGGAATTGGTGGAGGTTTACCGGAAACTTGAGAAACATTACAAAGATATGCAGGATCTTGAGTTTACCATTGAAAACCATAAACTCTGGCTCCTGCAGACCCGCAACGGGAAACGCACGGTTAAAGCCGCGATTAAAATCGCGGTTGATATGGTGGCTGAAGGCTTGATCGACAAACGGGTTGCGATAACGCGGGTTGAAGCCGACAAACTCGACAATCTTCTTCATCCGACCCTCGACCCGAAAGCTGATAAAAACCTGATTGCCAAAGGTTTACCGGCCTCTCCCGGCGCCGCCTGCGGCGAAATTGTTTTCTGTGCCGATGAGGCCGAAGCGCTGCAGGCTGACGGCCATAAAGTGATACTGGTCCGGGCTGAAACTTCACCTGAAGATATCAACGGTATGAATGCGGCTCAGGGCATTTTAACCTCACGCGGCGGTATGACCTCACATGCGGCGGTCGTCGCCCGGGGCATGGGTAAATGTTGCGTTGCCGGCTGCAGTGAAATTGTGGTTGATTATGACAGCAACACATTCAAGGTCGGAAGTTCAGTGTTTAAAAAAGGCGACATTATTACCCTGGACGGTTCTACCGGTGAGGTGTTTTCCGGTGCAATCGCGACAATTATTCCGCAGCTTGACGGTGACTTTAAAACCTTTATGAACTGGGCTGATGAGTTCCGCAAACTTAAAGTCCGTACCAACGCGGACACCCCGCATGACGCGGCCGTCGCCCGGAATTTCGGGGCCGAAGGCATCGGCCTCTGCCGGACCGAGCATATGTTTTTTGAAGAAAAACGTATCCGCGCCGTACGGGAGATGATTCTGGCCGACAATCTCGAGGGGCGAAAACTGGCGCTGGCCAAGTTGCTGCCGGAGCAGAAAAGTGATTTTATCGGGATATTTAAAGCCATGGACGGTCTCCCGGTAACCATTCGCCTGCTCGACCCGCCGCTGCATGAATTCCTGCCGCAGGAAGAAGATGACATCAAAGAACTCGCGGGAATTATGGGGGTTTCACTAAGCGCCCTGAAAGAAAGAACCGAGGCCCTGCATGAATTCAACCCGATGCTGGGCCATCGCGGCTGCCGCCTTGGTATATCCCACCCGGAAATCTATGAGATGCAGGTTCAGGCGATAATTGAGGCCGCCTGTGAAGTCGCGAAAGCCGGAATTAAGGTTTTTCCGGAAATTATGATTCCTCTGGTTGCCGATGTTAATGAGCTTAAGTTCTTAAAAGTCAGAAGTAAAAATATCTGCGATAAAACCATTGCCGCTGCCGGAGCCGCGATAGAGTATATGATCGGCACCATGATCGAGTTGCCGCGGGCGGCCCTGACCGCCGATGTCATAGCCCAGGAAGCGGAATTTTTCTCTTTCGGCACCAATGATTTAACCCAGACCACCTACGGTTTAAGCCGTGATGATGCCGGTAAATTTTTATCCGATTACACGGACAAGAAAATCTTTGCCAATGATCCGTTTGTCAGTATTGATACGGAAGGGGTCGGTGCCCTGGTTGAAATCGGGGTTACCCGGGGCCGGACAACCCGGTCTGACCTTAAAGTCGGAATCTGCGGCGAGCACGGCGGTGAGCCCAAATCAATCGCCTTCTGTCACCGCACCGCTCTAAACTATGTCAGCTGCTCCCCGTTCCGGGTACCGATAGCCCGGCTGGCAGCGGCCCAGGCGGCAATTGCCGACAACTGATAATCAACTTTTTCCCCAAAAAGCTGGTGATGCAAAAACTCTGCATCACCAGCTTTTTTCTTGAGCATTTGATCTTTGACTGAAGTTGCCAATATTCTCAATGCCGTCTACAACGCTTTAAGCGCGGCTTTCGGCCCGCAGAACTGGTGGCCGGCGGACGGGCCGGAAGAGATGATCATCGGCGCTGTTTTAACCCAGAACACAACCTGGAAAAATGTCGAAAAGGCGCTGGCCAATCTCCGTGACAATAATCTTCTTACCTTTGCCGCAATCGCCGATACACCGCTTGCTGAACTTGAAGCCCTAATCAGGCCCTCCGGCTATTTTCGCCAGAAAAGTCAGCGGCTTAAAGATCTGGCTGAGGCTATCGTCAACGCCGGCGGCCTAGCGAAGCTCGAAAATCTTGCTACCGCTAAACTGCGAAAGTGGCTGCTTAAGCAAAAGGGAATCGGGCCGGAAACCGCGGACAGCATTCTCCTTTACGCATTCGCCCGGCCGGTATTTGTCATCGATGCCTACACTCTGCGGATCGGCAAACGACATAAGTGGCTTGCTGAATCCGCGGATTACGCGAAAGCCCAGAAACTCTTCAGCCAAAATCTCCCGGCTGAGGTGCGGCTGTTCAATGAATTTCACGCCTTGTTGGTGCAGATCGGCAAAAACTTCTGCCGCCCGCGGAATCCACGATGTTGTGACTGCCCGCTCAGCCAATTTTCTCGACCATTAATCACAGGAAAAACAAGCTTATGAGTACCGCAAAAACCCCGCCCCATAATACGGTAATTGACGCCCGGCAAGCTATTTTTGATAAAATTTTCAAAGAGAACCAGGAACTTCGCAACCGGAATCAGGAACTTAAACAAACCCTGGAAAATTTTGAAGGCCTGGCCCGTGAACGTGAAGCCCAGCATCAACGCTTCGAAGTACTGGAGGAAAAAATTTTGAAGGCGGAGACCTTAAACCGCCTCGCCGTTGAAGTTCAGAAATGCCTCGCCGCTGATTTCACCATTCCCATTGCCAACATTGCCCTCCTGGAGACGGTCAGAAAAGATTCCGGAATTGATTTTCAGATCATTCTCGAGCAGACGAGCCCGGAAACCGAGGGCAGCCCGCTGCCGGCGCTTACCTCAATCAGTGAAACAATGTACCAGCGCTTTTTCCCGAACCATGCCCTGATGATAACCCAAAATCCCGCCCAGAACCTGATTGAGCTGTTCGAATATGAAGCAGCGAGCGAGCCTGTTATCGGTTCGGCGGCATTTATCCCCCTGTTAAGCCACGCCCGCACCATCGGCGTTCTCAATCTCGCCAGCCCCGACCCGGAAAAATTTATTCCCGGAACCCCGACCGATGCGGTTGAAAGCCTCGGCCGCAAACTCGCCATGGTCATCGAAAATAATCTCCTGACCGCCCAGCTCCAAACCCTGCTGCGCACCGACCCTTTAACCAAACTCTATAACCGCCGGGTTCTCGACGAAGTTTTACCGATTGAGTTTGCCCGTGCAAACCGCTACGATCATCCCCTAAGCCTGATTATGATTGACCTTGATGATTTTAAACCCATCAACGACAACTACGGCCATGCCGCCGGCGACCAAATCCTCCAGGCGGTCGGCGCCTTAATCAAAAACAACCTGCGCCGACATGATATCGGGATACGCTACGGCGGCGATGAATTCACCATAATTCTCCCCGACACCGACCGGCAACAGGCGCAAATGGTGGCTGACAAACTCACTGAACTTGCCGGCAAAAGCAAAATAAGCGTTAACCCGGAAACCGGCATCAGCTTCAAAATAAGCGCCGGCCTCGCCACCTGTCCCGACTTCCCGGCGACCTCCGCTGAGCAGTTGCAGGAAGCCGCCGACAAAGCCCTTTACGCAATCAAAGAGAGTAAAAAAACAAGGTAACGTTGGCCGCCCGGAATAAAATCACTTTGGAGCATCCCAGACCGCTATCGCGGCCACATATACACTAGTAACGTGAGAGGTACTAATGCGGGAACAAACCCGCAATCCAATCGGGCCTTTTCGGCCCGCACCCAGGGGCAATCCGCTGGTCGCACCCCAAGGGCACTTCCGTTGGGCGCAAATAAGTACTCTTATCAGAACATTTTCTTGTTTTGTAACTATTCAGCCAAATTTTACCCCCACCTTCTGGAGGGGGCGGGGGTGGTTTTTCGTAAGCGGTTGCGGAAACGATTTCGTTGTTTTTCGGAAGCGAGCGGGAGCCCATTAGCATTGCAACTGTTTGAGCGTAAGCGAGTTTTGCAAGGCGGGCGCAGCGAGCTTAAAGGAAAAACAGA
>WFRP01000124.1 GCA_015486505.1 Pseudomonadota bacterium
AGCGGTTGCGGAAACGATTTCGTTGTTTTTCGGAAGCGAGCGGGAGCCCATTAGCATTGCAACTGTTTGAGCGTAAGCGAGTTTTGCGAGGCGGGCGCAGCGAGCGTAAGGAAAAACAGAAATCTTAACGCCTGGCGGAGAAAAACCGCGCCCGACTCCGGATTGGCTGAATAGTTACTTTTGGTGAAATAATTGACTTAAAAGGCGCTTTGTTGTTATAAAGCGCGGCTATGGAGCTGATCGTACAGAACCTGATAATTTATGCCGTGCCCATCCTTTTCGGCCTGACCGTGCATGAGTTTGCTCATGGTCTCCTGGCGGATCGGCTGGGCGATCCGACGCCGCGGGAGCTGGGGCGTCTGACCCTGAATCCGCTGTCTCACCTGGATCTTATCGGTACCGTGGTGTTTTTCGTCACGCGCGTCTTCGGCTGGGCCAAGCCAATTGCGATTAATCCTGAAAATCTGAAATCACCCCGGCGTGATCTGATGTGGATCGCTATGGCCGGCCCGTTGGCAAATTTTTCTTTAGCACTTTGTTGCGCCCTGATTTACCATCTGTTAAATTATTTTGTCATTACTGAAATCTTAGCCGCGGGCCGGCTGCTGCGGCCTCTGCAGCAGATGCTGGTCGCCGGCGTGGTCGTTAATATTTCGCTGGGCTTAATCAACCTGATTCCGATTCCGCCGCTTGACGGCGGCCGCATTCTCGCGGGAATTTTGCCGGAAACCGCGGCCGGATATTTCCGGAAGCTCGACTCTTATGGTGCGATCATTCTGATTATCCTGGTTCTCAGCGACAGTATCGGTTTTATTCTGTTCCCGTTGTTATCAACGTTAACCAACCTGTTGTTGTATGGCAGCAGGTCTTGATTTTTATTGAAACATTTTTATTTTCAAGTAGTTATATTAAACAATTAAAGTTAGTTTGAGGTTTTGTATGACAGGAAAAAAGCGCGTAGTCTCGGGTATGAGGACAACCGGCAAACTTCATCTGGGCCATCATCACGGCGTTTTAACCAACTGGCTTAAACTGCAGGATGATTATGATTGTTATTTCTTTGCCGCTGACTGGCATGCGCTGACCAGCGAATATCAGGACCCGGCAATTGTTAAGGAGAGCACCAGGGATATTTTTATCGATTGGCTGAGTGTCGGCATCGACCCGGAAAAAGCAACTTTGTTTATTCAATCGGAAATCAAGGAGCATGCCGAGTTGCATCTGCTGCTTTCAATGATTACGCCGCTGCCCTGGCTGCTGCGAAACCCGACCTATAAGGATTCACAAAGCGATGAAGGGCAGGGGGGCGATGACGCGACTTACGGTTTTCTCGGCTACCCGGTTTTGCAGGCCGCCGATATCATTATTTACAAAGCCAATCTGGTGCCGATCGGCGTTGACCAACTGCCGCACGTCGAATTAACCCGGGAGATTACCCGGCGTTTCAACCACCTTTACGGCGATACCTTTCCGGTTCCGGAACCGATATTGACCGAACTTTCCAAGGTTACCGGCCTTGACGGGCGCAAGATGAGCAAAAGCTACAACAATGCCATTCTGCTTTCCGACGACGAGACCGAATTAAAGAAAAAAGTCAGCTCGATGGTCACCGATGTCCAGCGGGCGCGGCGCAAAGACCCCGGCGACCCGGAAAAATGCAATCTCTTTCCGCTGCATCCGCTCTATTCGAATAAAGCTGAAATCGATGAGATCTGCGCGGCCTGTCCCAAGGCTGAAATCGGTTGTGTTGACTGTAAAAAAATCCTGCTCAAAAATTTGATTGCAGGTTTGGCCCCGGTGCACGAGAAGCAGCGTTATTATCGGGACAATGACAAATTGCTCGATGAAATTATCGCCAACGGCAATGCTCAGGCCCGGGCAATCACCAGAGAAACCATGCTTGAGGTGCGGAAAGCGGTCAAGCTGGGTTAAGCGGGAAGTGAGGCCGGAAAATTAAACCTCTACGTTTGCAGAAATATATCGCCGACTGCGGTCTGACTTCAAGACGCCGGGCTGAAGCCCTGATTGCCCGGGGCCTGGTGGCGGTTAACGGGAAAATCGTCAGCGAACCGGGGGTCAAGGTTGACCCGGAAGTCGATCAGGTTGCGGTTGAGGGCAAACGGCTTGAATTTAATCCGGCCACTGCTAAAATTACCCTGCTTCTGCATAAACCGGTGGGCTATGTTTCAACGATGTCGGATCCGCAGAACCGACCTCTGGTTAAAGATCTTTATAAAAATTTCAAGGAACGTCTGTTCCCGGTGGGCCGCCTTGATATTAATACTTCCGGGCTGCTGCTCTGCACCAACGACGGGGCCCTGGCCAATCAACTTATGCACCCGCGTTACAAATTCGAAAAAGAGTACCGGATTACCGTAAACGGGAAATTTGCCGAAAAAGATCTTAAGCTCCTGCGGCAGGGGGTCGAGCTTGAAGATGGTTTCGCGAAACCTCTGCGGGCGGAGCTTATCCGCAGTGAAAAACGGCGTTCGCTGTTGACGCTGGTTATTGCCGAAGGCCGGAACCGGCAGGTGCGGCGTATGCTGCGGGCCCTGGATTTTCAGGTTGCAGCTCTGGCCCGAATCCGCCTGGCTTTTTTAACCCTTGACGGTGTGAAAAAGGGGGCCTGGCGCCGACTGCGGGCGGCGGAACTTGAACGTCTGCGAATGCTCGCCAACCCGGAGTGATGACCCCGAAGTGACAATTATGAGTAATGAGCCCTTAAATGTAATATTTCTCTGGCATATGCATCAACCCGATTATCGCGATGCCGGGGCCGGCTGTTCATTGCTGCCCTGGGTGCGGCTGCACGGGGTTAAAGATTATCTGGATATGGTGACCATTCTTGATGATTTTCCCAATGTTAAACAGAATTTCAATCTGGTGCCGTCTCTGCTTGAGCAGCTGCAAGGCTATGTGGATGGTACCTTAACTGACAAAGCCCTTGAATTAACAATTAAAAAAGCTGACGCTCTGAGCATTGCCGAGCGCATTTTCATTCTGAATTCCTTCTTTCACGCGCATTGGGATAATATGGTTAAGCCGTATCCGCGTTATTGGGAGCTGTTGAAGCGCCGCGGATTTCATCTGGCGCCGGAAAATTACGAAGTGACGCTTAATGAAGTTCAGCGTTATTTTTCGACCCAGGATTTCCTTGATCTGCAGGTCTGGTATAATCTTATCTGGATCGACCCGGTTTTCCGCAAGCAGTATAAATTGCTGCCGGAACTGATTCGCCGCGGCAAAAACTTTACTGAAACCGATAAAGTCGCGCTGCTCAATATCCAGCAGCGGATTTTGGCCAAGATTATCCCCGCCTACCGTCAACGTCAGGAGAGCGGCCGGATAGAAATTTCTACGACGCCCTATTACCATCCGATTCTGCCGCTGCTCTACGACACTAATCTGGCCGCGATTTCCCAGCCGCACGATTCGCTGCCGAGTTTGCGTTTTGCCCACCCGGAAGATGTCAGCGCCCAGATTGATAAAGCCGTAAAACAGTATGAATCTTATTTCGGCAAGCCGCCGGTCGGAATGTGGCCTTCTGAAGGTTCGGTTTGTCAGGAGATTATGCCGCTCATCAGAAAGGCCGGAATTGAGTGGATAGCGACCGATGAAGGTATTTTGGCAAATTCAATCGGCCGTGAGGTTGAACGTAACCCCGAGGAAATCGTTAAAGATCCCGCCGCCTGGTACCAGGCCTATCAGGTTGATGCCGGCAAGGGCTGCCGGATTGATGTTATATTTCGCGACCATCTGCTCTCTGATCTTATCGGATTTGTCTATTCGCACTGGAATGAACAACAGGCCGCAGATGACTTTATGCGCCGGCTGCGGGATATAAAAGCGGCGATGGGCGGCAGCTGCCGGGATCGGGCGGTAGCCGTAATTCTTGATGGTGAAAATGCCTGGGAGCATTATCCGGAAGACGGAACCCTTTTTCTTAAAGAGCTTTATGGCCGGCTGAATGACAGTCCTGATTTTGCCGCGGTAACCATCAATGAATATCTCAAACAGCGCCGCGAGCCGGCACCGGCAATCAAAAAGATCTATCCCGGCTCCTGGATTAACCGCAATTTTCGGATCTGGATCGGCCATCAGGAGGATAACCTGGCCTGGGACTACCTCGGCCAGGCCCGGCGCGAACTGGTGCTTTTTGCACAACGCTTCAAGGAAAAAATCAAAACCGACCCGAAACTTGAAGCCGCGGTCGCCAGGGCCTGGGAGCATATCTATATCGCTGAAGGCAGCGACTGGTGCTGGTGGTACGGCGATGACCACAGCTCGGAAAATGATCTTGATTTCGATATGCTTTTTCGCCAACATCTGATAACCGTGTATAAATGTATAGATGTAAGCATTCCCGAATATCTGCACCGGCCGATTATTCAGGCCGACAGGGTATTATTTCCGATTAACGAAATTACCGCGTTTATCAATCCCGTGATCGACGGCGAAATGGGAAATTATTACGAATGGCAAGGGGCCATCGCTTATGCTGTGGCCCAATTCGGCGGAGCCATGCATCGAGCGGAATATCTGGTTGAAGAAATTTTTTACGGCGCTGATCCGGAAAACTTTTTTATAAGGATTGATGTCGAGCGCAAAATTTTACTTGAAGATAAATATGCAATTGCTCTTAATCTGGTTAACGGCCGCCGCGACCGATTTAATTATCAAATCTTTGCGCCGGACGGCGATAGCGATAATCTGGTTTTAAGGTATGAAGATTTGCGGAACCCGCGGCAGCGGAAAACTTCTCTCATTAAAGAGTCGGCCGCGGGGGAGGGGTCGGTCCGGTTCGCGGCGGCATCAATTGTTGAACTGGCGTTGAGTTTTAAGGAGCTTAATTTAAGTTCCGGCGATGATCTTAATTTTTCGCTTTGTCTGAACCGGCAGGGACACGAAGTGCAGCGGATTCCGGCCAGCGGTTATCTTCATCTTCTTGTTCCCGATCCCGACCTTGAAAATCGTATGTGGTATGTCTGAATTTTCTCTGAATTTTCTCTGAATTTTGTTAGTCGCAACCGAACTTTGGTCAGGTTATCTCTTAAATATGTTTAATAACGGTTTGAATTTATTGAATTTATCATTTTTGTTGCGGTTTGGACTTTAGTCGACTTTATTAAAACAACTTCTGATAAGATATATTATGTTAACTTTGATATCGAGTTAAAGCCGCGTTCAGGCCTCCGGCAGCCGCCCCCTTTTTCCGCCGTTTTTATGCTGGACAAGGCTGCGCTAATCTTGTAGCTTAAAGGACGTAACTTCTTTCATTAATCATCACACAGCAGCTTCCGGAATCAGGTTTTGAAAAAATATATTGCCGTTGCCGGAAACATCGGCTCGGGGAAAACCAAACTTATTGAATTCCTCTGTTCCAGTTACCACCTGGTTTCCTGCCGGAACCCGGCGGCTGACAATCCTTACATTGCCAAATTTTATCAGGATATGCGGCGCTGGTCATTTCATACGCAAATCTACACCCTGACCAGGCGCTTTTCTGATTTGCAAAAACTCTCCGCGACCTATCAATCCGTAATTCAAAGTCGCACAATTCACGAAGATGCCGAAATCTTCGCCCGCAATCTTTATAAATCCGGCTATATGAATGAAACCGACTTTATGACCTATTACGAATTTTACAAAAGTCTGGCCGCGATAATACCGGCCCCGGATCTGTTGATCTATCTACATTCATCGGTCTCGGCCTCACGCAAACGGCTTCAGGCCGATCCTGACGCTTATGGGAATCTTATTACGAATAAATACTTAAAACAGCTGAACCGCCTTTATGTAAACTGGATCGCGGATTACGATCTCAGCGAAGTCGTAATTATCGATACGGATCAGCTTGATGTCTCTACCAGCCTGGTTGACCAAGTTGATATTTTAGAATCAATCGAGAGATTTATCTGATTTAACTTGACAATTTTTTCATCATCAAGTAGGGACTGCCGCAAATTAAAATACCCATGATGGAGGTTATAAACTCATGATTTGCGAGACCGTTAAAAAAGGTACTGATTGTTTTTTGATGAAATCTTCAGGATGCTCTTTCCCCGGTGGCAGCTGCAAACCGATTATCGACAAATGTGAAGGCTGCGCCAAGGTAACTGAGGTTGAGGATAAAAAATACTGCTTAAGCTACCCTGACCCTGAAAGCCGCTGGCTCGCCGGAACCTGTAATCTGGCTACACATATTAAACGTGATGTTGAACAGATCAAGAAGAAGATCAACCCGCTGAAAGCTTCAAAGAAAGGTATTCGCAGCTAAGTTATTCCGCTGTTTTGCTACGGTTGCAATTGCTTTTATCTTAAACTAAGGCAAGAAGGTTTTTAGTCGTCTCTAAACTCTTCTTGCCTTATTTTTTTTATTCCATTATGCAGATAACTGGTGGAAAAAATCGCGGCCGCAAGATCAAGCCGATCAAAAACCCCGCAATCCGGCCCAGCAAGGCGGTTTTGCGTGAGGCTCTGTTTTCGGTTTTGGGCCCGCAATGCTGTTACGGCAAAAAGGTTGCCGATTTTTTTGCCGGCAGCGGCATAATGACGCTTGAAGCTTTAAGCCGCGGCGCCGATACCGCCTACAGTGTCGATTCCGATCCGAAAAGCTGCGCCCTTATTCGGGAGAATTTTGCCGATCTCGATGTTCGTGACAACGCCAGGCTGCTACAGATGAGTGTCCAGCAGGCGATCATCAAATTGGCCGGCCTTAAGCTTGAATTTGATATTATTTTTCTCGACCCGCCTTACCATCTGCCGCAGTTAGGGATTGAAGCGATTGATTTGTCGGTTAATGCCGGCATTTTAACCGATTCCGCCAGAGTAATTTTTGAACACCGCAGCAAAACCCAAATTCCGGAATGCAAATCTCTGACCCTCTGGAAACAGAAAAAATATGGACAGTCAATGCTTTCTTTTTATGTCTTTCCTTGAAAAATAACAATATTAATTTACGGGGCTTTTAAAATGGGTAATTGTAGACAGAGCAGCGTCGCCGTATTTCCCGGCTCATTTGATCCGGTAACTGTTGGCCATATTGATTTAATCGAAAGAAGCGCCACGGTATTTGATAAGATAATCGTCGCGGTTGCCTGCAATCAGGAGAAAACTCCCCTGTTTACGGTTGCGGAACGTATAAAAATGATTGAAGACATTTTCATCGACTCAGATAATGTCCAGGTCGAAACTTTTTCCGGCCTCCTGATTGATTATCTGAAACGCAGGCAGGTCAATGTCGTCATTCGTGGTTTGCGGGCGGTTTCTGATTTTGAATATGAGTTCCAGATGGCCCTGATGAACCATAAACTGGCCCCGGGAATTGAAACTTTTTTTATGACCTCCAGCGCTCTGTATACTTATGTAAGTTCAAGAATAGTTAAAGAATTAGCCTCTTTAGGAGGTGACGTTTCCGATTTGGTTCACCCTTTGGTTGAAGAGAAGATTAAAGACAAGTATTCTTAGAAGCATCCCAGACCGCTTTGTAACTATTCAGCTGAATCCGGGGTCGGGCGCGGTTTTTCTCCGCTAGGCGTTAAGATTTCTGTTTTTCCTTACGCTCGCTTCACCCGCCTTGCAAAACTCGCTACGCTCAAACAGTTGCAATGCTGATGCGGGAACAAACCCGCAACCCAAAAGAAAGTTTTCGGCCCGCACCCAAGGGCAATCCGATGGTCGCACCCCAAGGGCAATCCGTTGGGCGCAAATAAGTACTCTTATCAGAACATTTTCTTGTTTTTATAGTTGAAAAAACTGTCGAAAAAAACAAGAAAATAATCTGTAAGGTACTAATGCGGGAACAATCCCCGCAACCCAATTGGGCCTTTGCGGCCCGCAAATAAGTACTCTTATCAGAACATTTTCTGATTATTAAATCTTGTTTTTTGGTGCAGAAAATAACCTGTAAGGTACTAATGGGCTCCCGCTCGCCGGGAAAAACAACGAAATCGTTTCCGCAACCGCTTACGAAAAACCACCCC
>WFRP01000125.1 GCA_015486505.1 Pseudomonadota bacterium
TTCTCCTTCATTTTTTGCTGACCGGCGGTTTTCACCTCGACGGTATTGCCGATACCGCCGACGGCCTGATGAGCGGCAGTATCGACCTGGAAAAAATCTTTACGATCATGAAAGACAGTCTTTTGGGCAGTATGGGCGCGACCGCCCTGGTTCTTTTACTGCTCCTTAAATTCAGCGCTCTGCTGAGCCTGGTTAAAGATGCCCCTTTAAGCCTGATTCTTTTTCCGGTATTCGGCCGTTATGCCATTGTTCAGCTGACATTCAGCTCTGAATATGCCCGGCCCAAAGGTGGTTTAGGCGCTATTTTCACCAACCATTGCGGATTGCGTGAACTCGCAATTGCGGCAGTCACAAGTTTGACGGTGGGAATTTTATGTGCCGGTGGCGCCGGATTATTAACTTTTTTTGCGATTGTTTTATATGTGTTTTTAGTCAGAAATGCGGCCCGCCGCAAACTTGGCGGGGTCACCGGCGATATCCTCGGTTTTGCCTGTGAAAGCAGTGAAGCTTTGACTCTGATTATGCTGGTTGCCCTGCGGTAAAGTCAATTTCAGGAGATAAAAATGCCGGATAATTTCACAACTCTATATCTTCTGCGCCACGGTGAAACGGTGAATACCTTAGATGGACCGCTGCGCTATAACGGCCATTTTGATGTTGACATTACCGCCAATGCCCGAACCCAGATGCATAAACGCGGAGACGAATTTATTAATCGTAAAATCACCACGGTCTATGCCAGCGATCTTAAACGCTGCCGTATCGGCGGCGAAATTATCGCTGAAAAGATCGGCTGCCCCCTGGTTTTAAGTAAAAATCTTAGGGAAATGAAAATGGGTGACTGGGAAGGTTTGACCCTGGCTGAGGTTCGTGAACGTTTCCCCGAACAGGTGGAGAAAAAATTTGCCGATTTCATCAATTACCGCATCCCCGGTAGCGAAACGGTGGCCGAGGTCGAAAAACGGATCTATCCCGAATTTGATAAAATCATTGCCCGGCATCGGGGCGAAGCGATTCTGATTGTCGCCCACGGCGGGGTCAACCTGCTCTTTATCTCCCGGATTCTGGGTTTGCCCAGCGCGGAAATCTTTAATCTGGGCCAGGATTTCGGCTGTATCAACAAGATTATTATCGGCGCTGATTTTCATAAACTTGAAATGCTGAACAGCTCCGGCCTGCATTGATTTTTGCGCGAGTATACCGATGATCAGAAACGGCCCGCAGTCAGGTTCGAATTGCCCGAAAATCTGTTACACAGCGATTCTGCTGTTATTTTCAGGCATAATTCTCATTTTTTCCGCCTGCTCTTTAACACCAAAGAAACCGGCCCCGGGCAGTCCGGCGCCGGTACAGGAACTTGAACTCGGCTTCTACCAGAAAGGGATCGCTTCCTGGTACGGCCGCCCCTTTCACGGCCACGCCACGGCCAGTGGCGAAATCTATGATATGAACGGCCTCACCGCCGCCCATAAACAGCTGCCGCTGGGAACCCGGGTCCTGGTCACCGACCTTGAAAACCAGCGCCAGGTCGAAGTCGTTATCAATGATCGCGGCCCCTTTGTCAAAAACCGGATTATCGATCTTTCCAAAAAAGCGGCGCAGAAGCTCGATATGATTGTTAAGGGGACGGCGATGGTGCGGCTCGACATTCTCGAGTTGCCGGAGAGTATTTCAATTTCGCGGAAACACCCCTTTGCCATCCAGTTCGCCGCCTTCAAAAACCGGAAAAGCGCCATCCGGCTCCGGGACAAGATTGCCCGGCAAAATTCTGAGGTGTTTATTGATGAAATCAAACGCAGTGACGGCTCCCTTTACAGGGTACGGCTCGGCTGGTTTAACAGTCGCAAGGCCGCCCGTAAAGAAGCCCGGCGCCTCGGCTTCCATAACGCCCAGATTTTCCGGCGCTGAACCCGCTGCCAAAACAAAAATTCAAATTCCAAGGTAATAAAATGACCCTTCCGACAATTATCAAAGTTCATGTCCCGGAAAGCCATAATGACTTTCTTGAGCGCCTGCGCCGGCTGCCGCCGCTTTTCACCTGCACGATTGCCTCGACGGAAACCGCTTTAATTCCCGGGGTTTCGGCCGCCGGAGCGGGCCCTGAGTTAATCCCCTACACCGCCGCGGCTGATGTTGAAGCCCTGGTTTACGGTCAGGCGCTCTGCCTCGAAAAAATCCCGGAGAACCCGGTCGGGCCGCCGTCGCCGGTAATTATAACGATGGCGGCGTTACGGGAACTTGAGGCCCCCTTTTTCGTCGTCGATGCCGGCAATGCCGTTACCCCGAAAGTACCGATGCTGACCGCCGGACGCCAACCGGGCCGCGAGATAACCGCGCCGGAAGCGGTGGCTGAGGTTGAAGAGCTTTTCCTCCAGGGCATAATTATCGGACAACAGCTGGCCGATAACCACCACAGCCTGATTTTGGGCGAGAGCGTCCCCGGCGGCACCACGACCGCGATGGCGGTAATGGAAGCTTTAGGGATTGCCGCTTTAGGCAAAATCAGTGGCAGTATGCCGGGCAACAACCAGAATCTGAAACAGGATTTGGTCTGCCGGGCCCTGCGCGAAAAAGATTTGCAACGCGGTTTCGCCCTGAAAAATCCGCTCAGCGCAATTCGCCTTTTAGGCGACCCGATGCAGGCGGTACAGGCCGGTATCGCTATGAGTGCGAGCCGCAAAATCCCGGTGCTGTTAGCCGGCGGCACCCAGATGATTGCGGTGGCGGCTCTGATCGGCGCCCTTTTAGAACAACCGGCCGCTATCAACGCAATAACGCGGCGCGGCAGTCAAAAACTTATTAACTGCGCCTTGAAAGCTCAGCTTGAAAATGTCGCGATCGCCACCACCGCCTGGGTCTCCGAAGATGAATCAGCCGATCTCCGCTCGTTAATGCGGCAGCTGCCACAGGCCCTGCCGCTTTATGCCGCCGGTCTTGATTTTTCAACTTCCCGGCACCAGAACCTTAAGCTCTACGAGGAAGGTTATGTCAAAGAGGGGGTCGGGGCCGGAGCCCTGGCTTTATGCGCTATGCTTTATCATGATCTTGATAACCTGAAATTTCTGCCGCGGATCGAGAAAATCTACGAGGAGATCTACCTTGCCGGATAAATTTACGCGAAAATCCGCTCCGGTCCGCGCATGAAACCAGAACTTAAAAATCTGATCACGGCTTACCTGCAGCAGCTTCGGGCGGCCGCTCAGAGAAAAAAGCCCGATCCGGAAACAACTGCAGAATATCAGGTCACACCTTTAAGCCCGGACGGCTCGGAGCGGCTTTATTATCGGATTAGCGCCCCGCGCATCACTTTTATCGCCGCCGATGCCACCGGCTGCGGAGAACCGGATAAAAACAGCGGCCTTAGTCAGAATAATTCTTTTTCCCTTATCCAGCAACACCTTAACAAATTAAATTTCCCGGTCCCCGGCTATCTCGGCGACAGAGCCGCCGATGACGCTCTCTATCTTATCGAAGATTTAGGCGATACCACCCTGTATGATTTGGTCAAAACTCAAGGCTGGAACAAGCGCACTGTTGCTTACTATCGTGAGGCCTTAAAATTACTGCTTAAACTGCAAATTAACGCGGCCCCGGGTTTTTCCCCGGACTGGGCTTACGCCGGCGGTTTTTACGATTATGAATTGATTGTCAACCGCGAACTCAACTATTTTCTTAAAGAGTTTGTCAGCAATTACTGCCGGATAGAAATTTCCCCGGCCGTAAAAGCTAAGCTTGAGGCGGAATTCGAATTTCTGGCCGCAGCGGCCCTGAAGGCGCCGGCGGATTTCTTCCTTTATCGCGATTTTCAATCCAAAAACCTGATGCTGTTTCAGGATGAAATTTTCCTGATCGATTTTCAGGGCGCCCGTTTAGGCCCGATATACTACGACCTTGCGGCCCTGATTAACGATCCCTACACGGAAATGCCCTTAAACTTACGGCAAGATCTGCAAAAATTTTACTACGAGCAACTGATAGTCGCGCATCCGGCGGGCACGCACCTTCCCGACCCAGCAAGCTTTGCTTTCAATTTCGCTCTCTTCTCCCTGATCCGGACCTTGCAGACTTTAGGAGCTTTCGCCTATCTGAGCGGCCGGGGGAAAATTCATTTCACCCAATACATCCGGCCCGCGCTGGCAAATTTCACCCTCTATCTTGAACACCTGAAAAAACTAGATAACGACTGCGAACTTGAAACCCTAAACCTCATCAAGCAAAAAATCGGCCTTTGGCAGCAGCAATTATGAAACCAGTAGAAATCAACCCTGAACTCTGCAGCGGCTGCCGGATCTGCGTTAGAATCTGCCCGGCCCGCGCCTTTACTCTGGTCAATAATACTGCGGTTTTAAACGGCGAATGTACTTTTTTATGTGACCACTGCGCCGCCGCCTGCCCGCAGGCTGCCATCATAACCAATTTTCCGGAATTTGCGTACTGCCGACTGCTGACCATACCCGACCCGACAACTCTGGCCCCGGCCCCGGTACCCCCTGCGGAACTTGTCCGCCTGATGCAAGCCCGGCGCTCCTGCCGGCTTTATACCGACCGGGAACCAGGCCGGAGAATCCTTACCGACCTTGTAACTATCGCTAAAACCGCGCCTTCCGGCACCAACAGCCAGCAATGGACTTTCTCAATCATCAACAAGCGTTCTCGGGTCATCGAATTCGGAACCGAGATTGCCGCCTATTATAAAAAACTGAACCGTCTCGCAGAAATGAAATGGCTCCGCCAAATACTGCAACTCTGCGGCAAACCGGAGCTTAATCATTATTACCGGGAATATTATGAACCGATCAAGGAAGGCCTGGATTTATGGTATGAAAAGAATGAAGACCGCCTCTTCCACGGCGCCCCGGCCCTGATTTTCATCGGCGCCCGCCCCGGCGCCGGCTGCCCGGCCGAAGACGCCCTGCTGGCAACCCAAAATATCCTGCTGGCCGCCGAAAGTATGGGCCTGGGCACCTGTCTTATCGGTTTTGCCGTCGAAGCTATGCGCCGCGATGCCGGGATTCAAAAAACCTTAAACATCCCCGCCAGCGAAAAAATCTACTCCGTCATTGCCCTAGGCTACCCCGCGATAAAATTCCAGCGTCCGGCCCAACGGCGAAAAGTTGCAATAAACTGGATTGCTTAAACGGTTAAAAAGCCCTGCTCCTGAAACTCATGCGGGAACCAACTCCCGCAACCCAAACAGGGCTTTGTGGCCCGCAAATAAGTACTCTTATCAGAACATTTTCTTGTTTTTTCAAACCGAAAATAACCTGTAAGGTACTAATGCGGGAACAAACCCGCAACCCAAACAGGGCTTTGTGGCCCGCAAATAAGTACTCTTATCAGAACATTTTCTGATTATTAAATCTTGTTTTTTAGTGCAGAAAATAACCTGTAAGGTACTAAAAAACCGGGCCCCTCTAAAGTTATTCAGAGGGGCCCGGTTTCTTTGATTCAGTGTAGAGTTTTAAAATTAACTCTCGGCGTTTTCTAGACAATCATCTGGGCAACGGCTTTGCCGTAATCCTGACAGGATTTGATCATTTCCGGATCATCGCTTTGCAATTTACTTTCCAAGCCGTTAAAAGAGCCCAGATTAACCAGCCTCATTTTCAGCACAAATTCCATAGTGTCCGCCAGAACCTTGGGCGCATCACCGGAATGTGTATATGAGCCAAAAGCACCCGCCGCTTTGCCGCTGAGCCCGGCTTTTTCCGCCAGGAAGAGGAAGGTTTTGAAATTCTGAGTCATTTCCCGATGATAGGTCGGACAACCAAAAATATAGCCGTCATAACCGGCGAGATCCTCTTCTGATTTAATTTGACTTACCTTTTTCAACTCGGCTTCAGCACCGGCAAAACGCACGCCTTCAGCAACAAACTGGGCCATTTTTTCGGTATTACCAGTACGACTGAAATAAACAATCAAGACCTTTGCCATAATCCATTCTCCGTTCTTGTCCAAAGTTAAAAATATCAATAACCGGACTATACCACCTGGAAACTAATATTACAATACTTTTTTAATTCAATTAGTTGTTTTTTATCCGCGCGCATTAAAAATTAAAGATATATTATATTTCTTAAATCTCACACAATGTTTTTAAAATTAAAAAGGGCGCAAAAAATGCGCCCCTTGAAAACCAACGTTCGGGGAAACCCTGCTCTAAGATTCTACAGATATTCGCGAATCAGGATTTCGGCAATCTGCACCGCGTTCAGGGCCGCGCCTTTGCGGATATTGTCGGCAACAACCCAGAGATTGATGCCGTTGGCAATTGATTCATCTTCACGAATCCGGCCGACCAGAGTCGCATCCTGACCGGCGGCTTCAACCGCCAGAGGATAGCGGTTCTCGGCCAGATCATCAACCAATTCGACCCCCGGCGCCCGCGCCATCAGTTCACGCACTTCGTCAACCGTGATTTTCTCATCGGTTTCAATATTGACCGATTCGGAATGGCCGTAGAAAACCGGCACCCGCACTGCGGTCGCCGTCACCCCGATGCCGTCATCGGCAAAGATCTTTTTGGTCTCGCGCACCATCTTCATCTCTTCTTTTGAATAGCCGTTCTCAAGAAAGACATCGATATGCGGCAGACAGTTGAAAGCTATCTGATGCGGATAGACGTTAACCGGAAGTTCGGATTCCTGATTAAAGAGGGCAAGAACCTGTTTTTCAAGTTCATCAATCGCTTTCTTGCCGCTGCCGGAGACCGCCTGATAGGTTGAAACCACGATCCGGCGAATCCCGACTTCATCGTAAATCGGCTTTAACGCCACCACCATCTGAATCGTTGAACAGTTGGGATTGGCAATAATCCCGCGCTTTTTATAGTCGGCAATCGCCCCGGGATTTACCTCGGGCACGACCAGCGGCACATCTTCTTCCATGCGAAAGGCATTGGTATTGTCAATCACCACCGCCCCGCTGGCGGCGGCAATCGGCGCGAAAACTTCACTGATTGAACCGCCGGCGGAAAAAAGGGCAATATCAACCCCGGCAAAAGAGTCCTCGGTCAACTCCGCAACGGCATACTCTTTACCTTTAAATTCATAGGTTTTGCCGACCGAGCGGGCCGAAGCCAGAAGTCTCAACTCGGCCACCGGAAAACCCCGGGCTGCAAGCGTGGCAATCATCTCGTTACCAACCGCGCCGGTCGCCCCGACGACAGCGACACTGTATCCTGCTGATTTCATTTAAATTTCTCCCTTTAAATTTTATCTACCCAAAAAATCGTACCTATTCAGCCAAATTTTATCTCCCTTCTTGCAGAAAGGGGTAGGGGTAAATTTTGGCTGAATAGTTACAAAAAAATTATTTGTCATCCCGCAAACGTTTGCGCCAATGTGCCATAAGACCGCCGTCATCTAAAAGTTTCTGCATAAATTCCGGTACCGGCCGGGCCTGAAAGGTTTGCCCGCCGGTTAAGTCTTTAATTGTACCGGTGGCCGGATCGACATTAACCTGATGCCCGTCGGCAATCGCCGCCGCGGCTTCAGCGGATTCCAGAATCAAAAGCCCGGTGTTAAAGGCGTTGCGATAGAAAATCCGGGCAAAGGTCGGCGCGATTACACAGGCAACACCTGACGCTTTTATCGCAATCGGGGCGTGTTCCCGGGAGGAGCCGCAACCGAAATTTTTCCCGGCCACAATGATATCCCCGGCCGCGACTTTGGCGGCAAAACCGGCATCGGCATCCTCCATACAGTATTTTGCCAGCTCCCGCGGATCTGAAGTGTTAAGATAACGGGCCGGGATAATCGCGTCGGTATCAATATCATCACCGAACTTCCAGGCTTTTCCTTCAATATTATGCATAAATTTCCCCTTAATAATCCCTTAATAATTTAAATTTCGGTTAGAGAATCTCTTCCGGTGTCGCAATCCGGCCTAAAACCGCACTGGCGGCGGCCACCGCCGGACTGCTGAGATAGACTTCACTTTCAGGATGACCCATGCGGCCGACAAAATTCCGGTTGGTCGTCGCCACGGCGCGCTCGCCGGCGGCAAGAATCCCCATATGCCCCCCGAGACAGGGGCCGCAGGTCGGCGGTGAAATCAGGGCTTCGGCATCGAGAAAAATATCGGTCAGCCCCTCTTTAATCATCTGCCGGTAAACCTCCTGCGTGCCGGGAATAATCATAAGCCGGACAAACCTAGCCGCTTTTTTCCCTTTCAGCAGTTTTGCCGCCAAGCGGAAATCCTCGATCCGGCCGTTGGTACAGGAGCCGATTACAACCTGATCGATCGCGATATTATCGGCGGCCGCCTGGTCGACGGTACGGGTTTTATCCGGCAGCGGCGGATAGGAGACCTGGGGCCTGAGTTTACTCACGTCAATTTCAATCGTGCGACAATAGTTCGCATCGGGATCACTGGCGAAAACCGTATAATCCCGCTGGGCCCGGGGCCTGACATAATCTAAAGTTATCTCATCCGGGGCGATAATCCCGTTTTTGGCCCCGGCTTCAATTGCCATATTCGCCATCGACATACGCCCGTACATCGGTAGCGCGGCAATCGTTTCGCCGGTCATCTCCAGCGCCTGATAAAGCGCCCCGTCAACCTTGAGCAAACCGATGGTATGCAAAATCAAATCCTTACCCTCAACCCAGGCCGGCAACTCGCCGTGATAAACCACCTTGATTGTCTCCGGGACCTTGAACCAGACCTTGCCGGTCGCCATCGCGGCGGCAAGATCGGTACTTCCGACCCCGGTCGCAAAAGCCCCTAAAGCCCCATAGGTACAGGTATGCGAATCGGCGCCGATAATCAGATCCCCCGGCCCCACCAGACCCTGCTCCGGCAAAAGAACGTGTTCGATGCCGACCCGGCCGATTTCAAAATAGTTTTTGAGCTCCTGAGCTTGAGCGAATTCACGCAGGATCTTCGCCTGTTCCGCGGATTTAATATCCTTGTTCGGGGTAAAATGATCCGGAATCAACAGAACCCTTTTTTTATCGAAAACCTTCTCGACGCCGAGTTTTTCAAACTCGGCAATCGCGATCGGGGCGGTGACATCGTTGGCCAGCGCGATATCGACATCAGCTTCAATCAGTTGTCCGGGCTCAACCTCTTTGAGACCGGCATGAAAAGCCAGTATTTTTTCGGTTATAGTTTGTGCCACAAAATCCTCCTGATGCGGGAACAAACCCCGCAGTCCCAAAAAAGTTATCGGCCCGTACCCAGAGGCAATCCGCTGGTCGCAAATAAGTGCTCTTATCAGAACATTTTCTTGTTTTAAAACAAGAAGATAACCTGTAAGGCACTAATGCGGGAACAAACCCGCAACCCAAACGGAGCCTTGCGGCCCACAAATAAGTACTCTTATCAGAACATTTTCTGATTATTAAATCTTGTTTTTTGGTACAGAAAATAACCTGTAAGGTACTAAACCGTTACCTGGGGACGGTTGCGTTTTTTGTATTCAAGTTTGTTAAGCGCGTTCATATAGGCCCTGGCGCTGGCGACGACGACACAGGTATGCGCCCCCTGCCCCATTACCGTCAGGCCCGCTTCCTTAATCCTGACGGTAACCTCACCCAGCGCGTCCGTCCCCCCTGTAATTGATTTAACCTCATAAGTCAAGAGCCGGCTTTGGGTATCGGTTAACCGTTTAATCGTCTTGAAAACCGCGTCAATCGCCCCGTCCCCGAATTCAGCGCCGTGAATTGTCTCACCTCCAATCTCAATCTCCAAAGTAGCGCTCGGCATCGCCACGGTGCCGCTGTTGACACTGACGAAATTAAGTTTGTAATAGTGGGGAATGCGGATGATCTCATCGGCAATCAACGCGTCGATATCCTCGTCAAAAATCTCTTTTTTCTTATCGGCCAGTTTTTTGAACGCGACAAAGGCGGTTTCAATCTGCTCCGAATCAAGTTCGTAACCTAAATCAATAATTTTATCCTGAAAGGCGTGGCGGCCGGAGTGTTTGCCCATAACCAGACTGTTCTGCGACAGGCCGATCGATTCCGGTGTCATAATTTCATAGGTCTCTTTATTTTTCAAAACCCCGTCCTGATGAATCCCGGCCTCATGCGCGAAAGCATTGGCCCCGACAATCGCCTTATTGGGCTGCACCCGAATCCCGGTCACCTGGCTTACAAGCCGGCTCGCGGGATAGATCTGCTGGGTAACGATATTGGTCGTATACTTAAGATTATCGGGCCGGGTTCTTAAAGCCATCACCAGCTCTTCCAAAGATGAATTACCGGCGCGCTCGCCGATACCGTTGATCGTACACTCGACCTGCCGGGCCCCGGCCTCAATCGCGGCGATTGAATTGGCGGTTGCCAGACCGAGATCATTATGACAATGCACCGAGATCACAACCCCGTCACCACCGTTCGGAAGGCGATTTTTAATCTCATCAATCATCGAGAAATATTCGCGCGGCACCGTATAACCGACCGTATCGGGAATATTAACGGTTTTGGCCCCGGCCTGAACCACGGCCGTTAAAATCCTGACCAGAAAATCGATGTCGCTGCGGGTCGCGTCTTCGGCGGAAAATTCAACATTCGAAGTCAAAGTCGAAGCATAGCGCACCGCGGCTACCGCCTGCTCCAGCACGGCATCGGCCTCCATCTGCAATTTATGTTTCATATGAATGGGCGAGGTCGCGATAAAGGTGTGAATCCGGGGGTCGGCCCCGCCTTTCAAGGCGGCCCAGGCCCGATCGATATCCTTTTGATTGGCCCGCGCCAGCCCGGCAATCTGGCACTCTTTTATATTATCACTGACCAGTTTAACCCCGGCAAAATCGCCCTCGGAAGCGATCGGAAAACCGGCCTCAATAACGTCGACCCCGAGTTTCTCCAACTGCCGGGCCAAGAGTAATTTTTCTTCCACATTCATACTCGCCCCGGGTGATTGTTCGCCATCCCTTAAAGTTGTATCAAAGATCGTTATCCGGTCCATCTTTTCCTCCTGATTAATTATTGTTGTCTGTCTGTCTTGTAACTATTTTCAACCTTAAACAAAAAATCCCCCTGAATTCTGCTTCTGAACTCAGGGGGATTTGCCTATCTTGCGAAAATTTGAAGTCTGCCTTTAGTTGCTGTCTACCGACACACTCTTCTCTTCGGCCCCTTGAGTCCGTTTTTTTAGTAGTCCGGTTAGCTGTAGCAGGAATTTAACCGGCCCGGAAAATGTGTAAATCAGAGCCAAAGCAAAAAGTGAGATCTGGGGCTCGGCCGCGATTACGATAAAAATCACCGCCATCATTACCAAAGCGATAAAAGGGGCCCGGCCGTTGAAAACCGACTCCTTAAATGCCGGATATTTGACATTGCTAACCATTAAAAAGGCCAGAACGTAGCAGAGAGCCAGCAGAACCACATTACTTTCAATGCCGGTGGCCCCGAGATGTTCACAGATCAGAACCGTAGTTGCCGCCATACTCGCCGCCGCCGGAATCGGCAGGCCGTTAAAAGTGCCTTTGTCGCTGCTTTCCGCCTGGATATTGTAACGCGCCAGACGCAAGGCCCCGCAGGCGACAAAAAGAAACGCCGCCAGCCAGCCGAGGCGGCCGTATGAGGAAAGACTCCAGAGAAAGATCAACAATGCCGGCGCCACGCCGAATGAAACCAGGTCGGCCAACGAATCAAATTCCATCCCGAAACGGCTGGTCGCGTGCATCATCCGCGCAACCTTGCCATCCAGGATATCAAAAAGATTGGCGACAACCACCGCGGTCGCTGCCAACGCGAAATCACCCTTGATCGCGGCTATAATCGCATAAAAACCACAAAAAAGATTGCCCATGGTAAAGAGATTGGGCAGCAGATATACTCCGCGTATCATGTCGGCCTCCTTCGGGGTGCAAGTATTCGGGGTGCAAACATTAAAGATGTTAAAACCATAATTTACACCGACAAAGTTTTCCTGTAACTACTCAGCCGAATCCGGGGTCGGGCGCGGTTCTTCTCCGCCAGGCGTTAAGATTTCTGTTTTTCCTTACGCTCGCTGCGCCCGCCTTGCAAAACTCGCTTACGCTCAAACAGTTGCAATGCTAATGGGCTCCCGCTCGCTTCCGAAAAACAACGAAATCGTTTCCGCAACCGCTTACGAAAAGCCACCCCCGCCCCTTCCAGAAGATGGGGGGGGGGGGTAAAATTTGGCTGAATAGTTACGTTTTCCTTAACATATTTAGTACCTTACAGGTTATTTTCTGCACCAAAAACAAGATTTAATAATCAGAAAATGTTCTGATAAGAGTACTTATTTGCGGGTCGCAAGGCTCCGTTTGGGTTGCGGGATCTGTTCCCGCATTAGTCAACTATTGGCAAGTATCCAATAACAGTCTCTCCGGCTTTAACCTGCTGGCCGACGGCAACATCAATTTCGGTATCCGGCGGTAGATAAAGATCGACCCTTGAGCCGAAACGAATCAGGCCGAAACGCTCACCTTTTTCGAGGCGGTCGTCAGGTTCGACAAAACAGACAATCCGCCGGGCAATCAGACCGGCAATCTGAGTAAAGGCGATCCGGCGCTTATGATCATCCTCAATCACAACCATATTACGCTCATTTTCTTCCGCCGCCTTGTCGAGATTGGCGGAGAAAAATTTCCCCGCTTTATAGTGGATCGCCACAACCCGGCCGGCAGCCGGTGCGCGATTGACATGAACATTAAACACCGACATAAAAATACTGACTTTAATACTCTCTTTTATCCCGGCAAGCTCCGGCCCGTCAACCTCGGCAACCGAAAGCACCCGGCCATCCGCGGGAGAAACCACCGCCCCCTCTTTCAGCGGGACGAAACGTTCAGGATCGCGAAAAAAAGCGCCGCAGAAAACCGCCAGCACCAGGGTTAACTTCCAGAGCCAGCCCCAGCCCAGAAGAAAAAAGATAATCGTTGCCAGGCCAAAACCAATCACCCAGCGATGACCTTCCGGGTGAACTTTATCCATAATCGGTAAACTGCTGAATTTCACTTATTACTCCCTTTAGTTTTTTGCCTTATCGACCAACTTGTTTTTACCAATCCAACTCATCATCGAACGGAGTTTCGCACCGACCGCTTCGATCTCGTGCTCGGCCCCATTCCGGGTCAAAGCGTTGAAAACCGGACGGTTGGCCTGATTTTCCAGAATCCATTCCCGGGCAAACGAACCATCCTGAATCTCGGCCAGGATCTCGGCCATAGCTTCACGGCTCTCTTCATTGATAACCCGCGGCCCCCGGGTCAAGTCCCCGAACTGGGCCGTATTGCTGATTGAATAGCGCATATTACTGATTCCGCCCTCATAAATCAAGTCAACAATTAATTTCAATTCATGCAGGCATTCAAAATAAGCCATCTCCGGAGCATAACCGGCATCGACCAGGGTTTCAAAACCGGCGCGAATCAACTCGGTCACGCCGCCGCAGAGCACCGCCTGCTCACCGAAAAGATCGGTTTCGGTCTCTTCCCGGAAAGTGGTTTCAATAATCCCGGCCCGGCCGCCGCCGATGCCGCAGGCATAGGCCATCGCCAGTGCCCGGGTATCTCCGGCCGGGTCCTGATGCACGGCAATCAAAGTGGGAACCCCCATCCCCTGAGTATATTCATGCCGCACCAGATGGCCGGGGCCTTTCGGGGCCGCCATAAAAACATTGACGCCCGCAGGCGGCGTAATCTGGCCGTAATGAATATTAAAGCCATGGGCGAAAGCCAGATAATCACCATCTTCAAGATTGGGGGCGATCTCTTCATTATAAAGTTTAGCCTGGAGCTCATCGGGAACCAGAATCATTATTACCTGGGCCTGACGCACGGCTTCGGCGGTTTCAAACAGCGGCAGGCCACCGGTTTCCGCCTTCTGCCACGAAGGGCCGCCGCGACGCAGGCCAACGATCACATCAAAACCACTCTCTTTCAGGTTATGCGCATGGGCGTGACCCTGGCTGCCGTAACCGATAACCGCAATCTTTTTCCCCTGCAAAACCGCCGGATTGGAATCTTTTTCATAATAAAGCTGCATAACATTTCCCCTTTTTTCTCTGTAAAAATTTAGTGTAACTTCCCAGTAACGCCTTGTAACCACTTGAAATTATAAAATTTTTATCTGTGCCTATCCGTGTCCATCTCCATCTATGGTTCAACAAAAAAATAGAAACCACAGATGAACGCAGATTAACACAGATTCAGTTCCTCTCACGTTACTTGTATATATGTGGCCGTGATAGCGGTCTGGGATGCTTCCAAGTAACGCCTTGCAAACACCTGAAATCAATCAAGTTTCACGAATTATCTAACATAGGTACAATCTGTCGAAACCTTTTTTGACCTCTTTTTTCTCACGTCTCCGCGCCTTTTGCGCGAGATAAAAGTAATTTTTGCGCAGAAGCTTTTAACCACGTCGTCAATTTTTGCCGTCGCGGGCCAGGGCAACCATACCGGTCCGTGACATCTCTTTAATCGCAAACGGCGCCAGCACTTCGAGTGCGGCTTCAATCTTCGCCCGTTCTCCGGTCAGCTCAACTATCAGTGAGCGCACCCCGAGTTCCAGGACCCGACCCTGATAGACCTCAACCAGGCGCAGCAGTTCAAGCCGCTTGGGCCCGCTGTTAACGGCAAACTTAAGCAGCACCATCTCCCGGGACATCTGGACCGACTCAGTCAATTCAACCACTTTTATCACATTGATCAATTTATTGAGCTGTTTGGTAATCTGCTCAATAATATGATCATCACCAATAGTAACAATGGTCATATTGGAAATCGATTTATCTTCAGTTTCGGCGACGGTTAAACTTTCAATATTAAAGCCGCGGCCGCTGAAAAGGGAAGCGATGCGGGAGAGGACCCCGAACTCATTCTCAACCAGAACACTGATAATATGTTTCATCTTAAAAAACCCCCTATACCAGCAACATATTCGAGATGGCTTCACCGGCAGGCACCATCGGATAAACATTCTCTTCCGCCGCAACGACAATATCAACCACGACCGGCCCGGGATGAGCAAAAGCCTCTTTTAAGACCGGCTCAACCTCCGCCGGCCGGGTCGCCCGCAGGCCCAGCGCCCCGTAGGCATCCGCCAGCTTGACAAAATCAGGCGCGTGATCCATCGTTGTCGCCGAATAATGCTTGTCAAAAAAGAGTTCCTGCCATTGGCGCACCATTCCGAGATAGCCGTTATTTAAAATAATTACCTTAACCGGCAGATTATACTGCACCACGGTTGCCAGCTCCTGGCTGTTCATCTGGATACTGCCGTCACCGGCGATATCAATTACCAGACGCTCCGGGAAAGCAACCTGGGCCCCCATCGCCGCCGGCAATCCGTAACCCATAGTCCCGAGGCCACCGGAAGTCAGCCAGCTGCGCGCCTGCGTAAAGGTAAAAAATTGCGCCGCCCACATCTGATTCTGGCCCACCTCGGTGCTGATAATCGGATTTTTACCGGCAGTTAATTCATCGATCTTTTCCACGACAAATTGCGGTTTGATAATCTCATCCTGCTGATAAGAGAGTTTATGCTGATCGCGCCAGCGGGCAATTTCTTCAAGCCAGGCATTATGGCCGGCACTGCAGGCTTTAGCCTTGGCCGGAGCCGACTTGACCAACTCCAGCATTTTACCGAGAACATCAGTGATATCACCGACGATCGGAATATCGACATCGACATTCTTGCTGATCGAGGTCGGATCGATATCGACATGGATTATCTGGGCATCGGCGGCAAACTCATCAATCCGGCCGGTAACCCGGTCATCAAAACGGGCTCCTAAAGCGACCAGGACATCACTTTTGGTAACCGCCATATTGGCCCGATAGGTCCCATGCATCCCCAGCATCCCCAACGAAAGCGGGTCATCCTCCGGAAAAGCCCCAAGCCCCATCAGCGTGGTTGTTACCGGGATCTGCAAGGCCCGGGCAAGCTCCGTAAGTTCTCGCGCGGCATTGCCCAGAACCACGCCGCCGCCGACATAAAAAACCGGTTTTTCGGCCTTAAAAATTACCTCCATCGCCCGCTGAATCTGCCCGGGATGACCGGCATAATTAGGATTATAGCCTTTAAGCTGAGGTTTGGTCGCGACTTTTTTAGCACATTTTCCAACAATCACATCTTTCGGCAGATCAATCAAGACCGGCCCCGGTCGGCCGCTGCCGGCGATATGAAAGGCCTCATTTATTATACGTTCAAGATCTTCAACCCGCTTAACGAGAAAATTATGTTTGGTACAAGGCCGGGTAATGCCGACAATATCGGCTTCCTGGAAGGCGTCATTGCCAATCAACGGCGTCGGCACCTGGCCGCTAAAAACCACCAGCGGAATCGAATCCATCGAAGCGGTCGCCAGCCCGGTAACCGTATTGGTCGCGCCCGGTCCGGAAGTCACCAGAGCGACCCCGATTTTACCGGTTGCCCGGGCATAGCCGTCAGCAGCATGCACGGCCGCCTGTTCGTGCCGCACGAGAAAATGACGGCAGGAGTAATCCGGCAGACAATCGTAAAGGTTAATTACCGCCCCCCCGGGATAACCGAAGATAACCTCGACTCCCTGCTCCTGCAAAACCTCAAGCAGTATCTGCGCTCCACTCATCTCTTTCATAATCTTTCTCCTGAAATTAAATTAACCTTGACCCTGTCGAATCACTTGCGAAAATCACGGCAATCCTGAAATACTTCTCGCTAAAAAACACCTCACTAAAAATCAAGGCAGCAATGAAACCGTTGTAAGCCCGGCTCTTTCCGGCAGGCCCAGCATTAGATTCATATTCTGCACCGCCTGCCCGGCGGCCCCTTTAACCAGGTTGTCGATTGCCGAAAATAAAATCAGGCTCTGTTTATCCGCGGCCAGCACATAGCCGATATCGCAATAGTTGCTGCCCCGAACCCCGTTTAAGGTCGGCAGGACACCGGCCGGCAGCAGCCGGACAAAGGTTTCCGCGGCATAAGCCTGATGCAGAGCGTCTTCGATTTCAGCCGCAGTAACCTCCCGGGACAACGGCAGATAGATTGAAGAGAGAATCCCCCGGTTAACCGGCAGCAGATGCGGTACAAACAGAAGTCGTGGAGCGCTGCCGGCAACCCGTTCAAGTTGTTCGACCATCTCCGGCTGATGCCGGTGGTTACCGGCTTTATAGGGTTTAAAGCTCTCATTAACTTCACAATAAAGTGAGCCCAGATTAAGGCCGCGGCCCGCCCCGCTGGTACCGGATTTGGCATCAATGACAATGGTTGCCTGACGTTCAATCAGATTAAGCGGCAAAATCGGCGCCAGCGGCAGAATGACACTGGTGGGATAGCAGCCGGGATTGCCGACAATCCGGGCTTGAGGAATTTCTGCGCGGAAAAGCTCCGGTAAACCATAAACCGCTTTTCCCAGCAATTCCGGCCGGGTATGCGGTTGATACCAGCTCTCGTAGAGCTTAAGATCGCGAAAACGGTAATCGGCACTTAAATCAACCACTTTCTTCCCGGCCTGATAAAGTTCGGCCACAACCTCGATTGCGGCTTTATGCGGCAGCGCCGTAAAAACCAGATCGGCCATATCTGCAATCTTATCGACCTGATTATCAATAAATTTAAGCTCGACTATCTCCCGTAATGATGGGAAAAGCTCGGTTACGGCTACTCCGATATGCTGGCGCGAGGTAACCGCGGTCAACTCAACCCCGGGATGGCCCGCCAGAATTCGCATCAGCTCAACCCCGGTGTAACCACTGGCACCAATAATCGCTACTTTAGTTTTTGCCACAATCTTCTCCTTATCCCACCTTCCCGGAAACGAAAAAAAGGAGACCGTTTTCGCGGCCTCCCTCTATTGTAAGTCTTTCTTTAACCAGATTCGATTTAACGTTTCGAGAACTGGTAGCGAGCCCGGGCACCACGTTGACCGTATTTTTTACGCTCCTTAATTCGCGCATCACGGGCAAGAAAGCCAGCCTTTTTTAGGACGCCGCGGAGTTCGGGATCATACTCCTGCAGGGCTTTACTGATACCATGTTTAACCGCACCGGCCTGACCGGAAACCCCGCCGCCGATAACCTTGATCATAAAATCAAACTTATTATTACATTCAGCTACGGCCAGCGGCTGAAAAACCATCTCCCGGGCAATATCCATAGTAAAATAGTCTTCAACGCTGCGGCCGTTAACCTTAATTTCGCCACTGCCCTCACTCAACCAAACCTTGGCGATAGCTGATTTTCTTTTTCCGGTCGCGTAAAACCTTGTCGCACTCATATTAAAATCCTAAATATTAAAATCTTGAATTATTCTGACTGTTTATCAACTGATTATTAGCGTTAATGCCGCAGTTGAGTCTTTAATGTACCTTAAAGCTCTACGGCAACCGGGTTCTGGGCCTGATGGGCGTGTTCGGCCCCGGCATAAATCTTAAGTTTCTGAATCATTTTCCGACCCAGTTTATTCTTCGGCAACATACCTTTTACCGCGTTTTTGATAAGTTCAGTCGGATTCTTCTCCAGAAGTTCAGCCGCGGTGATGCCTTTGATACCTCCGGCATAACCAGTATAATGGTAATAGACCTTATCTTTAAGTTTGTTGCCGGTCAAACGGATATCAGCCGCGTTAACCACCACAACATAATCGCCGGTATCAACATGCGGGGTGTAAATCGCTTTGTTCTTGCCCCGCAGAATTGTCGCTATTTCACTAGCCAGACGTCCAAGAACCCGCCCCTGAGCATCAAACAAATGCCATTTCTGCTCAAATTCACCAGGTTTTGCCACATAAGTCTTCATCGGTTTTCTATTCTCCAGAAAAAACAGCCGGTCGCGTGATTCAATCACCTGCAACCGGTAAACTACCCAAATCCCCAAAGCCCGTCTTGAAAAATCAGGGCAACAATTTTGAAAGGGCACTTTTTAATACAGCCGCCACGCATTGTCAAGTTCTTTTTACCGGTTAGAGACATTTCGTTTAATGAATCAATCTGTCAAAAAATCACGGCGGCGTTGCGCGAACAGGCTTAGAACATAATCGATATCTTTCCGGGTTAAATCGGCGCTTACGGTTACCCGTAGCCGGGACTGGCCGGAGGCGACGGTCGGCGGCCGGATTCCCTGAATAAAAACCCCCTGCTCCAAAAACCAGGCGCTGATTTCCATTGTTTTATCGGGGTCGCCGACAACCACCGGAATAATCGGGGTCGGATCATCACGGACACTGACACCGAGACGTTTAAGGCCGTCGCGAAAATAGCCGGTCAGCGACCTTAAATGCCGCACCGTTTCCGGTTCGTCAAGCAAAAGGTCAATAGCGGCCATCGAGGCCCCTAAAGCGGCCGGCGGCAGAGCGGTTGAATAGATGAAACTGCGAGCTTTATTTATAAGGTAATCGACATATTGCGGCGCTCCGGCAACGTAAGCGCCGCAGCTTCCCAGGGCTTTACCCAGGGTCCCCATCTGCATATCAATATCCTTGTAATCCAGCCCGAAATGCTCAGCTGAGCCGCGGCCGCCGGGGCCGAGCACGCCGGTGGCATGGGCATCATCAACCACCAGGATCGCGTCATATTTTCGGGCCAGCGCGGCAAGCTCCGGTAAAGGGGCGATATCGCCGTCCATACTGAAAACGCTGTCTGTCACAATCAGCCGACGCCGGAATCCGGCGGCACTTCCCTTGAGCAGATTTTCAAGATGCGCAACCTCACAATGCCGATAAATCTCCAATCGGGCCCGGCTCAAACGACAGCCGTCAACGATACTGGCATGATTCAAGGCATCACTGTAGATCACATCTCCGGCCCCGACCAGGGTGGTCAGAAGGGCCAGGTTGGCAACATAACCACTATTAAACAGTAAGGCTTTGGGAGTTTTCTTGAAAGCGGCAATTTTCTCCTCAAGTTCAACGTGCAGGGCCATGGTTCCGGAAATCAGACGCGAAGCCCCGGCGGAACAGCCGTAGCGTTCAGCGGCCGCAAGCGCCTGGACCTTGAGCTTTGAATGATTGGCAAAACCAAGATAATTATTGGAACAGAGCAGAAGAATCGGCTGTCCCTGCAAGCTGGTATGGGCCTGCTGCGGACCATCAACAGTCCGCAGAAAACGCAGCCGCCCCTGTTCTTTAAGCTGCTCAAGTTCAAACTCAAGTTCAGAAAGCAATGATTTGTCCGCAACCACTTCAGTCACCTTTAATCTCCGGCCGCTTCAAGCTCAAACGCGCGCCAGTCCTTAAGCAAACGCTGATCATCCGACCACTGGCGGCCGCTGGTGGTCAGATAATCACCAATCATTAAACCATTGGCGCCGGCGGCAAAAATAAACGACTGAAAATCCCCGAAAGTCCGCTGTCGCCCGCCGCAGATCCGGATATCAACTGTGGGACAGACAAACCTGAACATCGCCATCGTTAAAAGCGCCACAAACGGGGTCAGGCCCGGTTCCTCGGCCAACGGAGTGCCGCTGACCGGGACGAGAAAATTTAGGGGGATTGAGTCGACTTTAAGCTCCCGCAGCGTCAAAGCCAACTCCACCCGCTGGGCCCAACTCTCGCCCAAGCCCATAATCCCACCGCTGCAGACGTAAAGACCGACATCTTTCGCGGTTTTGACCGTCGCGACCGCCCGCTCATAATCGTGCGTGGTACAGATATTTTTAAAAAAGGAGCGGGAAGTTTCGAGATTATGGTGGTAGTGTTTAAGGCCGGCGTCACGATAACGGGCCGCCGTCGCCTCATCAAGAAATCCCAGGGACGCGCAGGGCCCGACCCCGGTGGCGCTGATTTCTTGCAGCATCGCGATAATCTTTTCCTGTTCGGCCGAACAATCGACTGCCGTACCGCTGGTGACAATCGAAAAATTATCCACAGTACAGGCCGCCGCGGCCCGGGCCCGTTCGGCCAACTCCGCAACAGTTATCAGCGGAAAAGTCTTAACCCCGGTATCATAGGAGATCGATTGCGCGCAATAAGCGCAATCTTCCGGACAGCGGCCGGATTTGGCATTGGTTATCGCGCAAAGCGCGATTTTCGAACCGCAAAAATGGCGCCGCAGCCGGTTACTTAAAGGTAATAACGAAAAAATATCCGGCCCGGCCAACTCCCCCATTGCCAAAGCCAGTGTTTTTTCAATACCTGCTCCCGTCGCCGATATTTCCGGCAACAACACTTCCAACTCGGCAATAATTGCCGGCTTTTCTTTCTCCGCTTTCCCGGATTTACAGGATTTTTGAACTAAACACATATTCCGCAAAGAAAATTCCTTTTATTTTTCGGTTACTGATGCTAGTTTTAAAATATGGCATTCAATCGTAAAGACAGTTACTATAAACAGGCAAAGCGCGAAGGTAAGCGCTCCCGGGCCATCTATAAGATTGAGGAGATCGATCAACGCTTCCGGGTCTTCAAAAAAGGCCAGAAAATCCTCGAACTCGGGGCGGCACCCGGCGGCTGGATGGAGTATATCGCCCAACGCGTTGGGCCTTCAGGGATGGTTCTGGGGCTTGATCTGCTCCCCATAGCCAAGCTTAAATCACCCCCCTGCCTGACTCTGATTGCCGATATTCTGGCACCTGATACCGGAGCCCGGATAGATGATCTGGTAAGCCCGCCGTTTGCCGGCATCGTCTCGGATCTTGCCCCCAATCTTACCGGAATTAAAGCCACCGATCAAGCCAACTCCATTGCCATACTGGAATCAGCCCTGCAACTCGGCCTTGAACGGCTCAATCAGGGCGGTTTTTTTATCGGCAAGGTCTTTCAGGGCAGCGAACTTAAACCGTTTAAGAATCGACTGCAAGCGCTCTTCGCGAAAACCACCCTGGCCAAACCGAAGGCCAGCCGTAAAACCTCAACCGAGATTTACCTGGTGGCAACCGGCTACGCCGGCAACACCAGACTCCAGTAAAAATCAAGCAGTTGCCGGCCGTAAAAAAGATAAAGCAAACCGCCCGCCGCCAGGAACGGACCGAAGGGAATCGCGTAACGCCCGTCCCGGCCCTGCCAGACCACCAGCCCGACCCCGATTAGAGCCCCGCTTAGCGAACTTAACAAAATAATCGGCAGCAGAGCCTTATAACCCAAAAAAGCCCCAAACATAGCCAAAAGCTTTAAATCACCGCCGCCCATACCGTCGCGCCCGGTACAAAAATAATAACCGGCCGCCACCAGCCACAATGAAAACCAGCCTGAAGCCGCCCCCAGCAAAAACTCCCACCAGGGCACAGAACCGCCCCACCACCAGCACCCGGCCAGCCCGATAACAATACCGGTCAGACTGAATCCATCGGGTATGATCTGAAATTCCAGATCAATAAATGTGATCGGTACCAGGAGAAAAATCAAAATCAGCGCCCGGGCCAACGCCGGACTCAGGCCGAACTGCCAGGCGGCGGCCCCGAACAAGAGGCCGGTTAAAAGCTCAACCAGCGGGTAACGTATGGATATCGGTTCCCGGCAGAAGAAACAGCGGCCCCGCAGAAAAAGATAGGTCAACAGCGGCACATTAAGCCAGAACGGCAGCCGATGTTTGCATCTGGGACAATGTGAAGGCGGCGCGACTATCGATAAATCGCGGGGTATGCGATAGATACAGACATTAAAAAAGCTGCCGCAGACCAGCCCGAAAACAGCGACAACAATAATGATGAATAATTCCATTACCGACCTGAAAACCCTGTATTTGACTCTTGCTTGACTCCAGGGAATAAGATAGTTGAATAAAATTGCTCAATATGATATATAGGGGTTTCGGAACGGAGCCGGAGATTTAATTCCGCTTAACGGACGAACTTATACTGAACCGTCTATCACGCCGAGTTGACTTTGCCAAGAAAATAATTACATAAACACCCTGATAACGAATCATAACCAATGCGGGAACAGATCCCGCAACCCAAAAGAAAGTTATTGGCCCGCACCCAGGGGCACTTCCGCTGGTCGCAAATAAGTACTCTTATCAGAACATTTTCTTGTTTTTTCAAACCGAAAATAACCTGTAAGGTACTAATAAAGCACATTAACCATCAAACCGATACTTACGGATTAAATTACTTATGGAAAACGAGGCAATCAGGACTTTCAACGTTGGCGAACTGGCCGTCTATCCGGGACACGGCGTAGGTGAAATCACTGCCATCGAACAGCGTGAGGTCTGTGATGAAACGCAGAATTTTTACATAATGGTGATTCTGGACAGCAATATCACGATTATGATCCCCAAGAACAACACCACCAACGTCGGCTTAAGAGCCCTGGTCAACGCCGAACAGATCAACGAAGTCTATACGACCCTGAAAAAACGCAAAATCAAACTCTCGCACCAAACCTGGAACAAACGCTACAAACAGTTTCACGATAAAATAAAACGGGGTTCACTTTTTGAAGTCGCCGAGGTCTTTCGTGATCTTAATCTGATCAGCATAAATAAAGAGCTCTCTTTCGGCGAACGTAAAATGATGGAAACCGCCAAACATCTGATTATCTCCGAACTGGCCTTAGCCCGCAACCTCTCCGAGGCTGAAATCGACCAGGAAATCCAGGAAATATTCGCAAACAACGAACCTGAAACCGAGACCGAGCAATCTTGATTTACGTCGAAATGGCTCCCGAAAAGCATTACGGGTTTTGTCAGACTAATTCGGGAACAAATTCCCGCAACCCAAAAGAAAGTTTTCGGCCCGCAAATAAGTACTCTTATCAGAACATTTTCTGATTATTAAATCTTGTTTTTTTGGTGCAGAAAATAACCTGTAAGGTACTAAGATACGAGAAGACCATTGCAGATAATCCGCGCATTTTTCGTTCTATCATCAGCCCTACTTTCTTTTCAGATCGCAAAAGTTCAATTTGGCCGGATCGATTACGCCTGCGTTGCCGCGTTCATTACCGCGGCCCTTATAACCTACACATTCTACCTGATCAGCCGCCTGAAAAAAGTGCCTTTACGCACCCTGGTCGGGGGTTTTTCCGGGATGGTAATCGGCCTCTTTATCGCCAACCTGCTCCTGCGCGGCGCTCCGTTTGTCGACCTGTTCGACAACCCGCGTACCAGCTTCACCCTTTATCTGCTGACCTACTCAATGTTTGCCTACGTCGCGCTGGAGGTCGGCCTGAAAAAAGGCGATGAGTTTGATCTCATCCATTCCCTGGTCGCAAAAAAGCGCCACGATTCCGAGAAAATTGTCGACACCTCCGTAATTATTGACGGCCGGATTGCCGATGCCTGCGAAACCGGATTTATCGAAGGAACCTTGATCATCCCGCAATTTGTTCTCCACGAGCTCCAGCTCATCGCCGATTCCCCCGACTCTTTAAAAAGAACCCGGGGCCGGCGCGGCCTTGATATCTTAAAGCGCATCCAGAATCAGGCTAAAATCAAAATCGATATTACCGAAGAAGATTTCCCCCGGATCAAGGATGTTGACTCCAAACTGGTCGCTCTGGCAAAAAAACGCGAAGCCCAGATTCTGACCAATGATTACAACCTGAATAAGGTTGCCGATCTGCAGGGAGTCGAAGTTCTCAACCTCAACCAGCTGGCCGAGGCCTTGAAACCGCTGGTGCTGCCCGGCGAAAGTATGAATGTAATCGTCTCCAAAGAGGGCAAAGAGCCGATGCAGGGCGTGGCCTATCTTGATGACGGCACCATGGTGGTTATCGATCAAGGCCGCGACCTGGTTGGTGAAGCGGCTGAAGTTACAGTTACCAGCGTCCTGCAGACCACCGCCGGGCGTATGATTTTTGCCAAGCGCAAAAACGGTTCTTAAACTGTGCCGGAGTTGAAAGATAAGTCAGTTTTCGCAATTATTGTTGCGGCCGGCAGCGGCAACCGCTGCCCCGGTCCCAGGGCCAAGCAGTTCCTTAACCTTAAAGGCAAACCCATCTATACCCGGAGTGTTCAGGCTTTCCAGGAAACCGCGTGCGTCTCCGGCATTATAATTGTCGGCCCCGGCAATAACGCGGCCGCCCTGCTTGAAATGCAGGCCCTGACCGAAACTTTTCCCAAAGTAATAAAGGTTGTCGCCGGCGGCAAGAGCCGGACGGAATCGGTCGCCAACGGGCTTAAAGCCCTGCGTTCAAGCGGCAATATCACAGAAAACGACCCGGTTCTGATCCATGACGGCGTCCGCCCGCTGGTCACGCCGGAACTTATCCGGCAGGTGGCCGGCAAAGTCGGCCCCGACCAGATCGCCATCCCGACCACAACCCCAACGGCCACCGTTAAAAAAATTTCCGGAGAAACCATCACCGCAACCATCGACCGGGAGACCACCGGCCTGGCGCAAACCCCGCAGGGTGTAACTTATGCCCTGCTGGAAGAAGCCGTAAGCCACTGGCTGAAGCACCCGACGTCCGCAATCACTGATGAAGGTTCTCTCATCGAAAACCTGCCCCCCGAAAGACGACAGCAAATAATTATGAACAACGTTTCCGGCGATCCCGACAATCTTAAAATCACTTTTCCAAAGGATCTACAAAAGGCGGAAACCATTCTTGATGAGAGAGAAAACCTTAAACCGGTTTCACCCGACAACCTCCCCTATAAACCCCGCGTAGCGACCGGCTTCGGCTACGATGTTCACGCCTTTGCCCCGCAGCGAAAACTTTTTCTGGGCGGCCTTGAAATCCCGCACCCTCTGGGCCTGGCCGGACATTCCGATGCCGATGTTTTAATTCATGCCTTAGTCGATGCCATCCTTGGCGCCATCGGGGCCGGCGACATCGGCCGCCATTTCCCGGATCACGACCCGACCTACAAAGACTTGAGCAGTCTTTTCTTTCTCCAAAGAACCATGCGGCTGGTTCAGAAACGGGGATTTCATCTGGAGGCGGCCGATATTACAGTGGTGGCCGAGCAGCCAAAACTCAAACCCCATATACCGGAGATGCTGACCCGACTGCATCGATGCATTGCGCAGCCGTGCCAATTAAACATCAAGGCCACCACCAGCGAAGGCCTCGGGTTTACCGGTCGTCGCGAAGGGATCGCGGCTTACGCGGTTGCGACCGTGACCGCAACCTGATTGCAGCCTGATTACCATGATGATCCCACCTGCAAGTTCGCAAACTGAAAACATTTCCCGCCGGCTTGTCCGGCAGATTAACGATTCCCACCGGGCTTTCAAAATTGCACTCGGGCTTTCACTTATAATCCACGCGTTCCTGTTGCTGCCCGGCCTGTTCAACAAAACGCCCAGAAGGCTCTCCGATGAAAACCTGGTTGAGGTCAGGCTGCTTGATAAAGCCCCAAAATCCAAACCAAAATCCAGACCGCCGGTAAAACACCGCAAACCAACCCTGAAACCTAAAAGGAAGCTCAAACACAAAAAAAAATCCAAGCCGAAAAAAAAATTGCGTAAGGTCACCAAGGAATCAACTCTCGCCCGCCGCCGCAGCGTTCCTAAAAAAAAGAAACCGGCCGCCGACAACAAACTTGAGGCGATCAAAAAACGTCTCGCCCGGCAACAGGAAGAAGAGAAACTCAACCAGATTCGCCAACGCCTGCGCCGTAGCGTATCACCCGCAGCTAAAGCCCGGCAAAGCCGCCTGACCCAGGCCTACAGTCAAACACTGACCGCCTGGATAATGCGCAACTGGCATTTGCCGGAATACCTTCTGAACAGCGGCCTTGAAGCCACAATCAGCTTGACGATTTCCGCCTCCGGAACTCTGATAAACCTTAATGAGGAACAATTATCCGGCAATTCGATTTTTGATAACGCCATGCGCCAGGCCATCAGCAACGCTAACCCGTTTCCGCCTTTCCCGGCGGAATTAACTATTCCGCGGGAGGAATTTGTCATAACTTTCAACCCCAACAAGATTCTTAAAGAGAACTGAGCAATGAAAAAAACAAGTTTCACAAAATCGGTCAAAGCAAGCCGCGCCCGGGTCCTGACCCTGCTGATGGTTTCCTGCATACTTCTAATCCTGGCCAACATAGCCCGGGCCCGGGTCTATCTTGAACTGGACTCACCCAACCTGCGGCGCGTCCCTCTGGCGATCGCCCCGCTGCAACCGCTTTGCGGCGCCAGCACCAATGCGGAAATTGCCCAGGTCGGACGTCAGATATTAATTGACGATCTCGAATTTTCTACCTTTTTTGAACTGCTGCTTGACACTGAAAATTACCTCGAAAAACCCCAAAAATGCAGCCTCTCGCCCGGGACCTTTGATTACAGCAACTGGTCTTTGATCGGGGCTGAACTGCTGATCAAAGCGGGCTATTCATTAAGCGGCAAAACCCTGGTCGCGGAATTTCGCCTCTACGACACCCTGGAAGGCAAAATGCTGATCGGGAAACGCTACCGCAGCCGGGCCAAAAATATCCGGCTGCTGTTCCATATGTTCACTAATCTTGTCGTGGAAAAGGTTACCGGCCTGCCCGGTGAATTCACTGCCAAGATTGCCTTCTGCGGGCGCCGGCTCGGTGAACCGGCGCAAGAGTTATACATTTGTGATTATGACGGACAGGAATTACACCAGATCACCCGCAATCACACTATCAACGTCTCCCCGGCCTGGTCCCATGACACCAATAAAATCGCCTACACTTCATATCTGAACAACAACCCCGATCTTTATGTTATCGACCTTAAAAAAGGCAAAGAGATACTTTTGAGCAAGCGCAAAGGGCTCAATGTGGCCGCCGACTGGTCGGCTGACGATCGCTACCTGACTTTGATGCAGCGCTATGCCCACCACAGCGAAATAACCATTATCGACAGCAGTTCGGGAAAAACCATACGCCGCCTGACCAACAGCCCTTCTAACCAGGCCTCACCCTGCTGGTCGCCTGACAACAGCGAAATCGCTTTTGTCTCCGACCGCAGCGGCACTCCCCATATTTACGTTATCCCGGCCTCCGGGGGCTCCTGGAGGCGCCTCACCAAAATCGACGCCTATAACGCCGACCCGGACTGGTCCGTTTGTAATGACAAAATCGTTTTCACCTCCAGGATCGATGGGATCTTCCAAATCTGCACGATCCGGCCGGATGGTTCGGGCTACCGCCAACTAACCTTTACCAACAGTAATTGCGAAGTTCCCTGCTGGTCACCAAATGGCCGTCACATTCTTTTCACAAAGAAAATCAACAATATCCGCCAGTTAATGGTTATGGACGCCAAGGGCCGCAACCTGAAACAGATCACTTTTGACAAAATCGACAAGAAAGGACCCAGCTGGTCCGCCAACCGTCGATAAAACTCGCATAAAAGTAATCACGACAATAAAAAAACTTACAGGATAACTCGCAAATGTACTCGCAATAGAACAAATATAACCAACTAACCCAGGTTCCCGGAGCGCCCTAACCACAGAAAATATTGGAAGATTTTAATTAACCGGCTGCTTTTCAAAGGCATCACATTGACAAAACTATCTAATGCGGAAACAAATTCCCGCACCCCAAAAGAAAGTTTTCGGCCCGTACCCCAAGGGCAATCCGCTGGTCGCAGATAAGTACTCTTATCAGAACATTTTCTGATTATCAAATCTGGTTTTTTGGTGCAGAAAATAACCTGTAAGGTACTAAATATATGAAATTAGCTTGATTTTTTATATTAAAGGAGTTATGTATAGTGCATCAGACACTGTTTTAAAATGTTCTGGTATTAATTAAGCACTTGTTTAACCTTCAACAATCACCGAAAAAGGAGTCCCAAATGAAAGCAGCAAAAGCAATTCTGGCGTTGGCTTTGTTCGCAAGCTTGATGTTTGTGTTCACAAGTTGCACATGCAAACCTGATCTCGAAGAAGAGAAAGTCACGCAACCGACGACAATGACAACCCCGGCCGCAGCAACCTCCTCCGAGGCGGTTAAACCGGCAGCGACCTCTACCGGCGTAGTTACCGTTGGCGACCGGGTGGTTGATATCGGCGACCATATTTTCCCGATCTATTTTGATTTCGACAAAGCCGCTTTACGCAGTGACGCCCGCGAAACTCTGGGGAAACTGGCGCAGTGGATGAAAGTCAACCCCGAGGTCAAACTGCGCATCGACGGCCACTGCGATGAACGCGGCTCAAACGAGTATAACCTGGCCTTAGGTGAAACCCGGGCCGCCAGCGCGCAGAAATATTTGGTCTATCTGGGAATCTCTCCGGAACGTTTTGAGATATTAAGTTTCGGTGAAGAAAAACCGGTCTGCAGCGAAGCCACGGAAAGCTGCTGGAGCCGATGCCGGCGGGATGATTTTACAATTACCGCCAAATAATGAAACTTTCATTAGTACCTTACAGGTTATTTTCGGTTTGAAAAAACAAGAAAATGTTCTGATAAGAGTACTTATTTGCGACCAGCGGAAGTGCCCCTGGGTACGGGCCGAAAAGGCCTGTTTGGGTTGCGGGATTTGTTCCCGCATTAGAATAATAGACTGCATCTGTAAACAAGACCGGCGGGAAGCCAGACAGCTGACCGACAAGGTTCAGCTTGGCTCCCGCCGGCGGTGGTTTGAATTTTGATCATGAACGATTCGTATAAGTTAAAACTGATCGCCATTCTGGTCATTGCATCGGCAATGATTTGCGGCTGTGCCGGTACTAATCAACAGCGCGAGGAGCAGGCAATCTACCACCGCCTTAACGCAATTGAACAACAACAGGCAATCTTGCAGCGCGAGAGCGCCAGTGCCCAGAAAAAACTCAACGCCGACACCAACATCCGGCTTGACAACCTCGAAAGAGAGTTAAAACTGCTCAGCGAGTCGGTTGAGGATGCCCTGGCCCGGCCCGAAGAAGTAAAATCAATTGACAAGTTTGAATTTGAAGGAACCATTGCCAACCTGGAGAAACGAATCCAGCAACTTGAGCAGGGAACAGCCACGGCTGCCCCAAATTCAGCCAAACCTAAAAACAACGTCCGGACTCCCCCGAGGCCGGCCCGCCCCGCCGCCAAAAAAGCCCCAGGCGCCCGCGAAAAGGCCCTCTATGACGATGCCTACAGCACTTTTAAGCGCGGCAATTTCAAAACGGCAAAAAATAAATTCGCAAAGTTTATTAAAACTTTCCCCAACAGCGGCTACAAGGTTAATTCTCAATTCTGGATCGGCGAATGCTATTATAAGATTGGAGATTACGCTGAAGCAATCATCAGGTATGATGAAATCATAGCCCAAGCCCCCCACCACCAGAAAGCGGCCAGCGCCCTCCTGAAACAGGGTTTTGCTTTCCTGAAACTCGGGGATACGACTGACGGCAAACTAATTCTTGATAAAGTAGTCACAAACTACCCGAAAAGTGACCAGGCTGAAATTGCGCGGCGCAAACTCAAAACCATAAAATAGCCGCAGCCGCGACATCGATGGCACAGGTTGTGCAGTTGTGCTAATATTAACATTTTCGTACCTTACAGGTTATTTTCTGCACCAAAAAACAAGATTTAATAGTCAGAAAATGTTCTGATAAGAGTACTTATTTGCGACCAGCGGAAGTGCCCCTGGGTACGGGCCAAAAAAGCCCGATTGGGTTGCGGGATCTGTTCCCGCGTTAGACAGTTCTCATAATACTTTATACCATACCCGAATATAATTACTAAAAAGTAACCAAAAACCGGGAGCCAATCCAATTTATGTTATTCAGAAGAGACAAAACCCTGCTGGGCTTAAACATCGGCTCCGGCTACATTAAAATTGTTGAGCTCAAAGATTCCGGTTCAGTTCACACACTGAGTAGTTTCGGCTTGGCGGCCCTGCCTCCCGACGCGATTGTTGACGGAACAATCATGGACGCTTCCGCCATCGTCAATGCGATCATCAACCTTGCCGCCAATCTTAAGGTTAAAAAGAAACGGATCAGCACGTCAATCTCCGGCCACTCGGTTATCATAAAGAAAATAACCCTCCCGCTGATGGATGAAAACACCATCGAAGAAACGATCCACCAGGAAGCCACCCAGCATATTCCTTACGACATAAGCGATGTCAATCTTGACTTCCAGATTTTAGGCCCGAATGCGGACAATTCCGACAATATGGATATAATTCTGGTCGCCGTCAAAAAAGACACGATCAATGACTATCTGACCCTGGTTGAAATGGCCGGTTTTACCCCGGTAGTGGTTGATGTCGACACTTTTGCCCTCGAAAACACCTTTGAACATAACTATGAAGATAATGGAAAAAAAATAGTTGCCTTAATTGATATCGGGGCAAACTTGACCTGTATCAACATACTGGATGACGGCGTAACCTGTTTTTCGCGTAATATCACCTCCGGCAGCCGCGTTATCACCGAACAACTGCAGAAACAGTTCTCCTTAAGTTACGAGCAGGCCGAACTCCTCAAAATGGGCAGCCCGGAAAATTTTGCCGACGATATCACGGTTGCAATTTCAGCCATTAAAGAGGCGGCCTTCCCGCTAATCAACGAAATCATCAAAGCCATTGATTTTTTTCACACTTCGGCGGTCGCGGATGGCCGCATTGAAAAAATCGTCTTAAGCGGGGGCGGCGCCAAAACCTTTAACATCATTAAAGACATTAAGAACAAATCCGGGATTGAGACTGAACTGGTCGATCCATTTCGCAATATCATGGTTCCGGAAAAATATTTTGATCTGGAATACATTCGTGAAATCGGCCCAATTGCCGCGGTCGCCACGGGCCTGGCCCTGCGCAAGGATGAGGTCAGCTGATGATCCATATAAACCTTCTGCCGGTACGAGCTGAACGTCGTAAAGAGTTCATCCGTAAACAACTTTCAATTGCCGCGCTCACAATTTTCTTTGCCATTGCGGTTATGGGCCTCCTTTTTTTCCGGATTCAGGGACAATTAAATAAAACTAAAAGCTCTCTGGCAAGAACCAACAAAAAAATAAAGCAGCTGGACCCGGTCATCAAAAAGATTGACGCTTTCAAAAAAGAAAAAGCCGAGATCAGCAAAAAAATATCAGTTATAATTGATCTTGACCGCTATCGCCTGGCCCCGGTAGTCGTGCTTTACGATCTCAACCGGCAGCGGCCGGAGAAACTCTGGTACACCGACATCAAGGAAAACAACCGGCACCTGACCGTAAGCGGGGTCGCAATTGACAATGAAACCATCGTCAAGTTCCTGAACAACCTGAAAAAATCAATCCCTCTGCACAATTCCGACCTGACTCTGCTGCGCTCTCAGAATATCCAGAAGCTGGATCTTAAAAAATTCACTATCGACTGTCCGCTGGATCTTGACGCCTTACCGGAAATGCTGGAAAAATCAGCTGCAACTCCGCCGGTTATTGCTGCAGAGGAGGAACAAAATGGCTGATTTCAGCTTTGATTTTCTCCATAACACTCCGGCCCCCAAACGCGCTTTAATGTTGTTGGGGATAGTGGCTCTTCTGGCCGGCGGTTTCACCTACTTTATCTATATGCCCAAGCTGAAAACCCTGCAGAGAACCGAACGTAAGCTTAAAAAGGCTCGGGTAACGCTGCATCAGACGCAGCAGGTTGCAAGTCAGCTCCCCAAATTAGAAGCGGAAATTGCCAGGCTTAATATTGCCTTCAAAAAAGCTCTGAAGAAATTACCGGACAGTAAAGAAATCCCGGCCCTCCTCCTGAAAATAACTAAACTGGGCAAAGAAGCAAAACTTTCATTCAACCTGTTTCAACCGTTGGGCAACCGCAACCGGGATTTCTATGCCGAGGTTCCGATTGATATTGAAGTTCAGGGCGGTTACCATGCTATCGGCCGGTTTTTCAGCCAGATCTGCGCGATGCCGAGAATTGTAAACGTTTACAATTATTCCCTGGGTGATTACAAGCTGACGGCCGACGGCGACCCTCAGCTTAAAGCCAGGTTTCAGGCGGTCACCTATACATTTATCGATAAACCCGAACCCAAACTCAAAAAGGGTAAGAAGAAATAATGGCTAGACTTTTTACCGGATTACGCTTCAGCTGCGCCCTGTTGTGCGTCTGCCTGATGCTGGTTACCCTTGACTCTCCGGCTTTTGCCGGCAAGAAGAGTAAACCGGATAATGTTACTGAACCATTAACCGCGGAAAAACTCAAAATTCTTGATAATAAAAAAATTATATTTTCATATAAATCATTGGGGCGCAAGGATCCTTTCCGTCCTTTCATCGACTTCTCTCAGGTTGAAAGACCAATCCCAACCGATACCAGCCGCCCCCTGACCCCGTTGGAGAAGTACGCCCTGAATCAGTATCGGCTGGTCGGTATAATTCTTGCCGGAGATATGAACAATTACGCTCTGGTTGAAGATCCGGAAAATGTCGGTTATACCGTAAAGGTTGGGGATATGATCGGCAACATGAGCGGCCAGGTAAAAGAGATAAAATTTAATGAGCTCGTAATTGAAGAACCCTACCTTGATATATTCGACAGGGAGCAGATCCGTACCATATCCATCCGGCTTCGGGATCTTGAAGAAGAAAGTTATCTCCAACTGGAAAATGAAAATAGTGAGTAAAACCATGATTTATACTATCCGACGAAAATTTTCGCTGGCATACTTAATCCCGGCGTTGATGTTGCTCAGTCCAGGATTTGTCAATTTCACGAATGCCGCGCCGGAATCCCCGAAATTCCCGGTATCTAACAATACAATAAGCTTTACGGCTGAACCGACAGACCACACGGTACAGTTACGTTTTGTAACAACCTCCGACAAAAAAATAAACTACAAACTTTTCACCCTTGATGCCCCGCCGCGACTGGTCATCGACTTTCCGCAAGCCACCTATATTAAAAATAATATTAATGAAGCATTGAAACATTGTGGTTTCAGCCGACTTCGGGTTTCCAGTGATATCGAAAAGGTTCGCTTTGTCCTGGATACCGAATATACCACCCTGCCGCCCTTCACCCAGTCAGCCCGGAATCAAAAATTACTGCTGACTTTGCAACAAGCGGCTCCGGGAAGCGTCAAAACCATTGCTACCCCAGCTAAAGCCGAGAAAACTGTCGCAAAACCGGCTTTCAAGCCTGGAAACAACCCGATAAGTATCGATTTCAAGGATACTGACATTCAGAATGTCTTTCGCTTTTTGGCTGAAATCAACCACCTCAATGTGGTAATGAGTGATGATGTCTCCGGCACGGTTACCTTGCGCTTGAAAGAAGTGCCCTGGAAACAGGTGTTGAGCATAGTTTTAAAAACTCATCAGCTCGGTATGGAACGTACCGGCAATGTCGTTCGCATTGCCCCGCTCAGCGTCTTCGCCAGTGAACAGCAGGCCCTCGATGAAAAGCGTCGCGCTGAAGCTGAAAGCAAAAAAACCGATGAAGAGATCCAGGACACCGTCTTAAAGATACTTAAAGTTAATTTTGCCAACATTGATGAAGTTGCCGACAAGATTGAAAATACCATTTTGAGTGACCGCGGCACGGTCGAAACCGACCCGCGTACCAATTCTTTAATCATAACCGACATACCGGATCGCATCGCTCAGGCGGAATCCCTGTTAAGGAAACTTGACGAACCGGTCAAACAGGTGATGATTGAGGCCAAGATCGTCAAGATCGAGCGTAAATCCGTGCATGAACTGGGTGTTCAATGGGGCGGGGCCTGGGGCAAGAGCAGTAATGATCGTTACTACGGCATTAATGGTAATGATTCTATGGGTGGAACCGGTTTACCGCCGGTAACCGACGGCGGTACGGTCCCGGCAGTTCCGAGTTCTTATGCCGTCAATCTGCCGACAACCGCGGTTACCAGCGGTATCGGCCTGATTTTCGGCAAACTTGATAAATACAACCTTAACCTGAAATTGTCGGCCATGCAGGGACAGGGGCTTGCGAATATCCTCTCATCCCCGAAAGTTCTCGCCTTAAATCAGCACCCGGCCCGAATCGGCCAGGGGCAGGAGATCCCCTACCAGACGACTTCCCAGGATGGCACCACCACGGAATTTAAAAAGGCTGAACTCAGCCTGGAAGTAACCCCGACAATAACCAATAACGGCATGGTCTCGATGGAGGTGATCGTCAGCAAGGATTCCAAAGGTGAAAATACAACCGACGGTCCCGCCATCAATACGCAGACAATTACAACTTCTTTACTCCTCAAAGACGGGGAAACCGCGGTTGTCGGCGGGATTATCGAAAGCAACAAAACCAATGCCAATCAGAATGTGCCGGTTCTCGGAAAGATTCCGATGTTAGGCTGGCTTTTCCGGCATGACTACAAAGATTCCGACCGCAGCGAGCTGATGATTTTCATCACGCCGAGAATCATCCGGTAGAAGCCGAGCCTAGGAGGTTGTCCGAGAATAGGATTTTTTTCTCAGATCAAGGCATTTTTTGACAATAAGCGCAGACATACACCTAGTATTTCGAGCATTATTTTCAAAAAATAACGCAGAGATGGGGAAAAAAGACGTTCTCGGACAGCCTCCTAGATCACAAATAGTTAACCGGCAATTGGATAACCTTATCCGTCAACAGCTCAACCCGACGACCCCGATTAACCAGGATTCCTAAATTTGCGCCCGTATCACTAATGAAATTTTTCAACCCTCGTAAATCCCGTCTCCGATTTATGGTTGAACTCAGTTTTATTTCAACTGGAATCAGGCCGTTTACCCCATCAATAACCAAGTCAACCTCGGATTTATCGATCGTTCGGTAGTATGTATACTCCAAGCCGGTCGCCATGGTTGACTGCAAACCTCTTATAATCTCTTCAATAACAAAAGCTTCGAAAGAAAACCCGGCGACCGGGTGGATAAGCAAAGAATCAAGATCCCTGATTTTGAGAAAACTATGCAGTAATCCCTGATCTCGAAAAAATCCTTTCTTTGCCTTTTGGATTTTTTTTAATTTATTTTTGCTGAATGGCAGTAAATTTCGCCAGATAAAAGTCTGGTGAATAATATCCAAGTAGTCTTTGACCGTGGTCACACTCACTTCTAGTGCCCGGGCAATCTCACTCATATTTAATTGATGGCCGGAAAACTGAGCCAACAGAGTCATAAACCTTCTAAAACTATGCATATTCAGTCGCGGAAACAACCCCCTGATATCCCGACTGATATAATCTTTAATATAGTTCTCCTGCCATTGCTCATAAAAACCGGGATGCCGCTCACCCACAATCAAGGGCTCAGGAAAACCGCCCTTAAACCAGACATTCATACTTTCGACCAGACTTATTTTGCTCGTAAGAGATAAGAAATCTTTATTATCACTATCAGGGCCATTTGCAATTAACAAGTGATAGATATCCGGAATTCTCTTCTCGTAGTATTCGCACTGTTTAAATGGCCACATTTCTACAGTAACTATGCGTCCGGCCAGACTTTCACTTATTCCTTTAGCAATTTCCGGAGAGCTTGAACCTGTTAGAATAAATCGGCCTTTTTTCTGGCGATCCTGATCTATAACACCGCGCAAAATCTGAAAGAGTTCAGGATACTGCTGCGCTTCATCAATAATAACTCCAGCACTATTGAGAGCAAAAAATGCCACCGGATCACTACTTATCAGTTGATAGTCATCCGGGCTTTCAAGATCATAATATCGCCATTCCGGCCGCATTTGCCGCACCAAAGTCGATTTTCCACATTGCCGGGGTCCGACAACCGCCACCACCGGAAACATCTCCAGTAGATGGTTGATTTTACCCTCTATAATTCGCGCTTTACCCATGATATTTAAACTCTACACCTAATATCAATGGTTGTCAAATAATAGTTTAAAAATAACTTATTGAATAAAACATATTAGTGCCGGCGCGAAGCAAAAGGCGGCGTTCTCGATATTCGTCGAAGCTCAAAGCCGTTTATCTATTTTGCGTTTCCCGGCAAAGGTAAAACTTGACCCCTACTACCTACACACCCAAAACGAATAAAAAAAGGGTGTTGGTGTTCCGCTTGGGACACCAACACCCTTTAATTGTATGTTCTATAGCAAAAAAGCTCCTTGAGCTACTGCAATCTGACTCCACTCACCGGCGCATCTTCAAGAACCACACCGTCAACGACACAGGTGTAGGTCCCGGAAAATTTATCCGCAGTCAGAGACGTAATATTGTAGGTATAGTTGTAAATTCTACCGTTATAAGGCAGACTGAAAGTCATAACATAACCTGAAGCATCAGTCCCATAAAACAATTGCACATTATATCCCGGCCAGACAGCACTGATGTTGCCATTGCCGTCTTCAGTCACCACCAGGTTGGTCGGATGAACTCGTTTGACGCCATAGTACTCCGAGGTTACCTGCCAGGTTCCGGCAAGTGAATTTATATGCAATGACTGCATCTCCAACAGGCCTTTATTGAAATCAAAGGGCCCGCTGGTGGAGGCATCTTTGACATAGGTCCCCATATAGAGCGTTCCGGGCATATATTTGAAATCGGAAGCATTATTAAAAGGCTCATTATCCGGCGGAGTAATAATAATGTCGCCAAAGTGAAAATCATCATCGCCGCTATCGACTTTCTCACCCTGACACTGAGTACAGCCCAGCTCCCGGAAATCAACCTGACTTAAATCAAGCTTCATACCCGGGGCGGCTCCGGCCTTGTACCAGAGATTCTGCCAGCCAAATACAGCGTTGTAAGGAAACAACTTCAAGCTCCCATCGGGCGTAAGAGCGTAGATATCTCCCTGAGAAAGCGGATCGTGGGAAAAGAGGACAAAAAGCTGCCCGGAGGCCTCGGTGGAGGCACTGACCGAAACTTTGTAGTCTATATCCGCAGTATATGTATCATAATCCGCCACGACGAAATCGGCATTGGCGACTCCTTTGAGCAGAACAACATACTGAGTCCCCCAATCGATTTCCTCGGGCGGAATATTTGCCAGATCCTGCACCGGCCCGACATTAAAATATAATCCATCTTCAAGGTAACCCGAAGAGACTGGCTTAAAGGTTACCTGACAGGTCAGGGAGCCACCTGATGCCCTGATAATATCGCCGGCCGCAATGCCACTGACACTGTAGGAGTCGGTTCCGGTAACTGCGCCTTTAACCTGTATATCCTCAACCGAACTATTGGTGATAGTCACATTTAAAACAGTATTACTGCCAACGTCACTATTGGGAAATTCAAGGGTTGTCGGTGACACGTCAATATCGACACCGGAACCCTGCATAATAATTTCCTGAGGCGGCAGATCGTGATTGAACAGAAGCCTGAGAATCCCGCTGAAATCACCCACAGACACCGGGGTAAATGTCACAATTCCAACCGTACTCATCCCGGCCGCCAGTGTACCATTGCTGATACCTTCAACCGCGAAAAGTGCGCCCGGAAGATCAACCCCGACGATTTCCAAATCAACATTGCCGGTGTTGGTCACAACCAGGGTTTCAGTTTTAGTTGTCCCCAAAGCTGTATTGCCAAAGGCAAAGGATTGCGGCGCCACGCTGATCGCGGGAGCCGAGATATCAACCCCGGAGCCCTTCAGTTTAATATCAGAGGTCACAACTCCCTGGTCATAAAGAACCCGCAGGGTTATATCATAATCCTGCTCCAGTAACGGCGTAAACGTAACCAACGCATCCAGCACTCCGTATGCCGGAATACTGCCAGGAATGCCACTGACAGCAAAGACCCCTTCCGGAAGATCTACGGCGCTAATATTAACGGCAACAGCCCCATTATTAATAAAACGCAGATTAGCACTCTTGCTGTTGCCAATATTACAGCGACCCAAGTTTATTTCATCACTAACTTCAATGACATTATCAACATTATAAACACCAACTCCGCTTAATTTAATTTCCGAAGACGGCACACCATGCTCGTACAAAACCCGTAAAGTGCTGTTATAAACCCGCGGCAATTTCGGTGAAAAAGTTGCTGTAACATTCAAAGTACCATACACCGGAATTGTCGCCGGCAGGCCGCTGACCTTAAATCCGGCACCATCCGGTAAATCAATTGCGGTAATCACCAGATCAACATTGCCGGTATTGGTAAAGACAAGATTGGCACTCTTATCTTCTCCAACTGCGACATTGCCAAAACTGATATCACCGGGCGGAGTCACGGAAGCGATAATATTCCCGCGGCCGACCCCGCTCAAATCTATCTGTAACGGCGCCACCCCGTCAGCAAAAAATACCATAAGGGTACCAGAATATGACCGCGGCTGCGTCGGTGTAAAGGTAACCAAAGCTACGAAACTGGTTCCGGCTTTAATAGTACCGGACATACCCGTAACCGCAAAACCTTCCGGCACAATCGTTTCCCCAAACGTAACATCGTCTTTACCGGTATTGGTAAATGTGAGGATTTCAGTTGCAGACTCGCCAATATTTACGTTTCCATAAGGGTAAGACTTGGGAGATACGTCAACTTTCACATCAGGAGTAACCACCGGCGGCGTGGGCACAGCAGCTCCCTGGAGATTAACCGCAAGATTGGTAGCATCGGAATAAATGGTGAAACTGCCGAGAAAGGTACCGGTCGCTTCCGGTTTAAATTCGATATAAAGGTTGTAAGTCGCTCCCGGCACCAGATCAATCGTTTTACCATCGGCCTCAGAGCCTAATTCCCCAGGCAATCCGACATAAACATAGGGTGACTCCAGCGGCGTCACATAATCAATTTTTATCGTACTGTCACCGGTATTTTTCATTTTGACCGTTAACGTGGACACTTCCCCCGTCTGCAACGAAGCAAAATCAAGCAACGGCGGAACCAACGGCGTATTATCATCATGGAGAAGGATAAGTTGGGGTTGCCCCATAGTCAAACGCTGACCATAAATATCAGAATTGGTCGTATTGAGATTACGGGCATCTTTCCAGACGGACAAAAACTGATGACTACCTGAATTGTAAGCCGTAACCGGATTATACTGGTTTGCCGGTTCGGTGCAAACCGCGTAATTATCCCCGCGCAGACTCCCTTCGGAGTCAACATACTGACCATAAATATCCAGATTTTCCAGGGAAACCTGAGAGTTTCGGCCATCCTGCCAGGTTACAAAAAAGCGCTGGTTAGTGGGATCAATCGCAACTTGAGGTCGGGTCTGATTGGAGTTAAGAATATTCTCATCCTGAGTTCCATCATTGTTGGTATCCTGAAAACTTATTGCTATATTACCAGCATAAAGTCCACCTCCGGAATAGAGCAGTTGCCCAAAAATCTTGCTGTGGATTCCATCACCGGATCCATCATCATGTTTATCACGGTCTTCCCAGGCGACGAGAAACTTGCGATGGGTTGAGTCGTAACCGGCCGCGGGATAATAGCTTGACGCCCCTGAACTATAATCAATCCATTGGGTATAGACCACGGATTTATCGATATTTTTATCAAAAATAGCGTAAACATGAACATTCTTATCCGTATCTTCAACTTCACTCAACTCTTCATCTGACACAACGTTATCTACCAGATTACTGGTCAGAAGTTTTTCACCTTTAACCCCCTCCCAGACAATTAGGGTCTCGGGTGAACTATCGTCGCAGACAACTTTAACATTATTTATATCAGTAAAATACTCATATGTGTAGGTAGCGGTGCCCCTGGTTGCGTCTGTCTCATCCAAAGTCCAAGAAATAAGGCGCACTGTACGCACAGCCGGATTTTTAACACTATTACGAAGTATATCAACACTTTGAATAGCTCCAGTACCTGCCGCCACAACGCCATACGCGACAAAGTTGCTATCCCCAAAAAAGTACTCGCCTGTAGTCCACTCATTTGTAGTTTTAGGTTTCACCTTCTCCTTTACCCTCTGCAGTTCATCCCGGCTTTCAACCCAGGTCACCCAGAACTGATCGCGGACATTGTCAAAGGCAATCGCCGGAAGTTTTCTTGATCTCAGATTATCGCTATCAATCGAAGTATAGGTGAAAGGATAGCCTAAGGGCGCGGCATTGGTCGGATCAGATTGAAACGTAAAACCGGAAGAGCAATCCCCGGCTAGCTTAGAGACATCGAGAATGTCATAGTAGACATAGCCTTCTGCTGTAGCGCCTCGGGTATCCTGCCAGGCGATCATAATTTTGTCGGTTCCGGTAACTTGCGGATCAGCATCAGGTCGATTACGGTAGGCAAGCACCGGTACCGTCTGGTTGCCGGTTTGCGTTGAAATCGCAATTTCATCACCACAGTAACTGCCGTCACCATTGATAAATCGACCGTAGATATCAGCCCCTGTGGTACTCCAGTTACGCCAGTCTTCCCAGACGACAAACCATTTATTTTTATCCGGCAGGGCAATCACGCTCGGATTTTGCTGATCATCACCGAGCAGGGTCGCGGTATCCGGGGCAGTGGCGCCGTTGACAATTGAAATCGGGATATTCGGGCCTTCATTCGCTGCCTGTAAAGGGACCGCAAAACTCAAAACCATTGTCACCAACAACAAGAAAGTCAAAGCAAAACAGCACATCGAACTATAGTTCTTACAGTTCTGCATTGATGCCTTAATCGTACCGGTTGACTCCATCATAATCCCCCTTCAACGGACCTGCCGTATCTGTAGATATTTCACCCATCTGCGTCTATCTGTGTTCATCTGTGGTTAAAAAAGGAACCACAGATGAACACAGATGAACACAGATGAAAATCATTTATCTTATTTATATTAGTAACTATTCAGCCACCCCCCCCACCTTCTGGAGGGGACGGGGGTGGTTTTTCGTAAGCGGTTGCGGAAACGATTTCGTTGTTTTTCCCAGCGAGCGGGAGCCCATCAGCATTGCAACTGTTTGAGCGTAAGCGAGTTTTGCAAGGCGGGCGCAGCGAGCGTAAGGAAAAACAGAAA
>WFRP01000126.1 GCA_015486505.1 Pseudomonadota bacterium
ACCTTACAGGTTATTTTCTGCACCAAAAAACAAGATTTAATAATCAGAAAATGTTCTGATAAGAGTACTTATTTGCGGGCCGAGAAGGCCCGATTGGGTTGCGGGATCTGTTCCCGCATTAGTACCTTACAGGTTATTTTCTTGTTTTTTTCGACAGCTTTTTTCAACTGTAAAAACAAGAAAATGTTCTGATAAGAGTACTTATTTGCGGGCCGCGAGGTACCGTTTGGGTTGCGGGGATTGTTCCCGCATTAGTTTCTCTCACGTTACTTGTATATATGTGGCCGTGATAGCGGTCTGGGATGCTTCTCAGAAAGTTTCAGGCAATTTCAAGTGAACGATACCAACAATCAAAAAAACCGTCAAGATAAAACGCTTACACAGGTTATTTTCTGCACCAAAAAACAAGATTTAATAATCAGAAAATGTTCTGATAAGAGTACTTATTTGCGACCATCGGATTGCCCCTGGGTGCGGGCCGAAAACTTTATTTGGGTTGCGGGATCTGTTCCCGCATTAGAAGGTAAAAGTTATTTCTCAACGATAATAAAAAAACCCCGGTCTTGAAAGACCGGGGAGAGGTTTCCAGCCCTGCTATTTCCGTTCAAATTCAGCGTAGTACTCCGCAAGCAGTTCAACGCTTCTGTCCGATATGGTTGCATAGTCTTCATTGTCCAGATTGGCCAGGGAAACGCGCGCCGACCACCCAATATCGTGAAACCCGCCGCCGGGCATTGCAATAATGCCTTTTTCTTCCGCCAGGCGAATCGTAAAATCGAGGGGGTCATGATTTTCCTTAAGCCACGCTGTGAACTCATCGCCATACTCTATTCTCGCAACCCGCTCAAGATCAACCTCCACATAGTAGAAGGCGCCATTCGGGTCATCGGGTTTGACCAGGGGTTCAACAATGCCGTGCTCCAATAGGGTGGCATAGCGGTCGCGGACGATTTTATTCGTACTCTTCCGATAAGCAAAGCCTTCCTCGAGCAGACTATAAAGAGAAAACAGCGTCATTTGAATCTGCTGAGGTGTCGACAGGCCGGCCGTATGGTTAAGGGCAACCGCGCGGCTGTCCGCCACGAACCGATCTATCAGTTTTACCTTGGTCGGTGAAAGACTGATCCCCTCATAACGCTTGGAAATCCGCTCCTTTTCGTCGCCGGTAACACTGCTCAGACGCGGGTCGAAATTATTTTCTTCATGAAGCGCAATCACGCCTAATCTCCAGCCGGTAGCGCCATAGAACTTGGAAAAGGAGTAGACCAGAATCGTATTCTTCGGGGCAATCATGGCAAGCGAGGTAAAACCCTCGGTAAAGGTGCCATAGACATCATCGGTGAGCAGGATGAGATCGGGGCGTTCGTTGGCGATTGCGGCGATCCTTTTCAGAGACGCGTCGGACAGGCGCACGGAAGGGGGATTCATCGGGTTCACCAGAAAAAAAGCTTTGATTGCCGGATCGCGTAATTTGTCGAGTTCCGCATCCGGGATCTGCCAAGCCTGATTCTCGTCAGCCATGATTTCCACGGTGTTGAGATTGTAGTCTTCAAGCTCCGGCATCTCGATGTAAGGTGTAAAAATGGGGGCGCCGATGGCGATAGTGTCTCCCGCCTTAAGGAGGTTGCTCGCCTTAAGCGAGTTGAAGATATAGACCATTGCCGCCGTTCCGCCCTCAACGGCAAAGATGTCAAATTTCCCCTTTGGCGGGGTCATTCCGGCGCTCATCTCCTGGAGCAGATAGGCGTGCACGATTTTTTCCGCACAGGACAGCATACGGTCGGGAACGGGATAGTTGTCCCCAAGAATGCCGTCCACCCACTCGAGGAGCAAGGTATCTTTAGACAGTCCAAGTTTTTGGGTTGCATGCTCAATGCCGGTCAGCAGAAACCGTATGCCTTCGTTATCACAGTTCTTCCGGGCAAATTCGTCAAAACGCTCCGAGATTCCCTCCAGGGTGCCGATACCGCCGAGTCCATCAAGTTCGGTAAATTTACGACGGGACTCTTCGAGAGCGAACAGACCCAGTTGAAAGAAACCTTCCCGGGGAACCGTGGCTACCCAGTTGGGGTTGCCGCGCCCCGCGTTAACCATGCTGTGCTGATGGGTACTTTTCGCAAGTTTAATGAGCGTATTCTTGATTTCGAAAGGGCTGAGTGAGGATAGTTTTTCTTCTTCGGTTCTTTTCATGATAGACCCCATTTCATAGTGGATTAACGTAACGGTTTATTTTATGATAGCGATGATAACCGGTCCCCAGAGAGTGAGGAAAATATTTGCGACGGCATAGCCCATCGTAAAGATGGCGGTTGGTGTACCGTTGCCGGTTTTTTCGATGAGTGCGGCAAAACCGGGATTTGCGCTTCGACCGCCCGTAATTATGGCCAGAGCATCGACAGGGTTCTTTATGCGCAGGAGATAGTAGTTCAGAATAAAAACGATGATCATCGGTAGCATGGTCGCCAGGACACCCAGAAAAAACAGGGTGATGCCGTGTTGCTTGATGGCTTCAAGGGCCGGGGCACCGGCATTAAGGCCGACAACCCCCACGAAAACGGCGAGCCCCAATGATTGAAGGAAATTAGCGGCCCCGTGGTTAATACTGCCGAATCGCGGATGGCGGGATTTAAGAAATCCCAGAATCAGACCGGATACCAGACAGCCGAGCCCGGAGCCTAATGCAATCGATGTCCCTGCGAGTTTGAAGGATGTTTCTCCGATCAGGTAGCCCACAACCATAGCAAGGCCCATGACGGCATAATCGGTTACGCCCGAGTCGGGAACCTTGTAACCAATCCTATCGCTGATCCGGTTAAGGTCTTTGGGGTGTCCCGTCAGGGTCAGTTCATCTCCCAGAGAAAGTTCGGTTCCCGGAAGGGGGGTAATACTCTTGTGCGCCCGTTTAATACCGGCGACAGCAACCCCGTGGCGCATTTCCAAATCCACTTCGTCATGCAGTTTCTGTAGAGTATTTCCCGCAATTTTTTTATTGGTGAGGATTACTTTTCTATGCTCTTCCACAAGGTTGAGACTTTCGGGAATGGTGTCAATCTCTTCACAGATCATAGAGGACAGTTTCTTAAACCCGCGAACGGGCCCGCTCATAATAAGTATGTCGCCGGAAGCAATCTTATCTTTCGCCGAGAACTCGATTGCGACCTCGTTACGGACAAGGGATTCAACGACAACGTCGTTACCGAGAGACTCCTCCAGGTCACTAATCTGCATTCCTGCAGCTTTCGAGTCGGAAGCGACCCGAAAGCCCCGGGTCGTTACCCGATTAATTGTAAAAAACTCGCCCTCTTTAAGTTCTTTAGCGCCGCCGCTGATTTTTTCAGCCAGTTTGATGGCTTCCTTTCTGATATCCCATTTGAGGATGATAGGAAGAATCGAGACCATGAGGATAGGCCCGAGAGACCCGAAGATATAAGTGACCGAATAACCGACCGCCACGTTGGTTTTTAGTCTGGCCGCTTCAGATGCGACCAGGCCGAGGTGGTCGATCGCATTTCCCGCAGTTCCGATAATGGATGATTGAGTAAGACCTCCAGCGGCCAGACCAGCGGCCAGACCCCGGTCGAGTCCAGCCCAAATTGCCAATCCCAGAACCACAAGCAGACCGACAAAAGTCATTAAAAAAGATGAAAAAAGGAATTTGAGCGACGAGCGGTTGAAGGCGGCGAAGAACTGGGGGCCGCCGATGTAGCCGACCATAAAGATAAAGAGAGCAAAGAAGATACTCTTTACCTGCCCATTGACGGCAATGCCCCCGACCTGTCCAATGAGAACGGCAACCAGCAGTGTTCCCGCTATTCCTCCCAGAGTGAATTTACCCATCCTGATCAAGCCGACCAGATAGCCGAGCCCCAACGCGAGAAAAAGCGCCATTAGGGGATAGGTTTGCAGCTGTTCAACTATAATACTCATGTCATCTCCTCCCTCAGATTAATTTTCAGAGGTAAAATCATATCATAAATAAATAAATAAATAAATAAATAAATAAATAAATTACATACATTGATACACGGTAAATTTGTTCTAATGCGGGAACAGATCTCGCAACCCAATCGGGCCTTTTCGGCCCGCAAATAAGTACTCTTATCAGAACATTTTCTGACTATTAAATCTTGTTTTTTTGTGCAGAAAATAACCTGTAAGGTACTAAATTTAAGGCTGAGTCACCAAGCCGTTTCCCTGTGAATTTTTTGTCATTTTCAGATAGTCAAAAACCAGGCGAATATTATGATTTAGTTCCCGCATTTTTTGAACTGCAGAACGAACTTTTTTGGTTTTTATGATTCCAATGGCAAACCGGCGTAGTCTGGTTATATTTTCGGGGCCGTGCCCTGCACTTATTCGGCTGCGATCTTCATCAAAGTTCCAATCGATGATATAATGATAACTGTTCTCAATTGTCCAAGTGATGATTTTGCCTTCAATTTCGATAGCATCAAGCAGTGGAGCAGTAATTTTTATCTCATTTGTACGCTTGATTTCATCACTGCCTTCGGTTGGAATTGAGCCGACTTTTTTTGGGTGTAACAAATTTTTGTCCGGTGCCCGATTGTGCTCATGATATGAGTTTGGTAGCCCTCTTCGTCAATAGCGTTGCATATAGTTTTCCCGTCAAGGGCGAGGCTTTCATCGTCTTTGGTAGTAGAATCAGAAAACGGCTATTGTTGATTACCAGCTTTAAACGGTCGTATTGATGGCGAAAATCCCAGCCTATTCATTGTTCTCTGGCGACACATTTCCAAGCGGCAACGGACAAAGTCATAAGAGCAATCCATTTGTTTTGCCAAGTGGCTACATGCCAGAGAGTTTCGCCGATTTTTGGCAAAGCACCAAGGTAATGATGCTTTGCCATTAATTGCTGAAATTTTTGTTCTTCAGACGTAATAACAGGACGAACTGAGATTTCTTGTAACTTTAGCAACGTTTATCTCTCCCGGGGTAAAGACTTGTGCAGCGAAATACACCGGAAATAAAAAAAGTTCAGAACTAATTTGATTTACACGGTATGCTTGTCTTTGCCGGGTAGAACAAAATCACCCTGGGGGAAGGGCTGCCACTCGTCTTGCGCGAGAAATCTGTTTTCAGTTACCGAATAGCGACATTGTTTGATCTTTATCTGCCATTTTTGCTCACGCCGGGCAATCCGGTAAAGATTATAGGTTGAGCGTCGCCAGGGCGTTCGGCCGATGGCCGACGCGGAAGCTACCCCGACAACCGGAACCCGGCCGCTGGCGGTTTCCACAAAAGCAGTTGATGAATGGTGCGTATGGCCGTGCAGGACAAGCTCAGCCCCGCAGCGGCGCAACAGCGCGTGGAAGGCGTTGGCATCCGTTAATCTTTTACGGCGGCCGGTGGCTTTGGGCAGCGGCGGATGATGGATTAAAATCACCCGGCATTGCCGCCGCGAGCCATATTCTTCCAGAAGTTCCTCCAGACGCTGCAATTGCGTTTTTCCCAGGGTTCCGGTCGCCAGAAACGGCAGGCCGGGACGGGCGCTGGTCAAGCCGATGAAAACTGTATCTTTTTGTTCCCGGATGAAAGGATATGAGATTTCCGGTTTTTCCCCGGAAGTCTGGCCGTGATCGCCGACCAGATAGGGTTTCCATAAATTCCGGCCGTTCTCCCAGGCTGAGGCGACATAGGCATCATGATTGCCGGGGATAACCGTCACCCGCTCCGGCGGCCCCAGTAAACGTAGAAACTCCGCCGCCCGCCGGTATTCATCCGGCAGTCCGAGATGGGTTAAATCACCGGTTACCGTAATCTGGTCGGGCCGGCGGCATTGCAGATCTTTAATCAGAGCCGTAACGACCTTATCACTATGTTCATAGCGGCGCTGGCGGTTCCAGGAGAGATAACCGTACAAGCGCTTATTGAGAAAATCAGAAAGCCGGCTGCCGGTCGGCGAAAAAAAGTGAGGATCAGAGAGGTGGGCCAGAATTAAAGGGGAAGATTTTGCGGCCGCCGCCGGCGCCGCGGCCGGAAGTTCCTGCCGCCAACCCTCTTCATGCTTTACAACAATCATAAAAATCTATATAAAACAGAGTCAATTTTTTTGCAATGTCTCTCTTGTTCCATCTCAACTTTCAGGCGGGGAAATCTTTATGTCAATCAGTGTCTGCATTTTTCATGAAAGTCCGGTAAAGTTATGGGGGCTGACCTCCCGTGAACGTCTCGAACGGGTTTTGGCCAAGGCCGGAATCGATAATTTTATCTCCGATCCGGAATCGGCGGCAACGGATAATGTTCTTCTGCTCCGCGCCGACTATCTCTATGACGATCGCGTCATCCAGAGCCTGCTGGAATCACCTGATACTATTTTGCTGGCGACCCGGGATGGCCGTGAAATTCCGGTTGCCGCTATGGTTGATTCCGCTGCGGTTGCCCCGGTTTACCGCTACCTTGACGACGGCGCGGCGCCTGAGGCTATAAAAGCCCTGCGCCCGGTTACTCCGCGGACGCTGACGTCGGCATACCAGCAGCGTCTGCGAAAATTCGACCCGCCTTTTGTCCTGCCGATTACTGAAAAATATCGTCATCAGCTGGAAAAACATCTTTTTTCCTGGTCATATAAAGGCATTACCGACCTGGTTACCAAATGGTGCTGGCCTTATCCCGCCCGGCTTGCCGTCGGGGTCTGCGTTCGGCGCGGCTGGAAACCCAATCAGGTAACCCTGGTGGGCTTAGGGCTGGTCATCCTGGCCGGGATTTTATTCTATTCCGGCTTTTACGGACTGGGCCTTATCGCCGGCTGGCTGATGACTTTTCTTGACACCGTTGATGGAAAACTTGCCCGGGTTACGGTTACTTCCAGTAAATTCGGCCATATTTTCGATCATGCCATTGATCTGATTCATCCACCTTTATGGTATATCGCCTGGGGGTTAGGCCTGGGCAGCGACTATCCGGCCCTGGCAAACCACTTGCCGCTGATTTTTTGGCTGCTGGTCGGGGCCTATATCGCCGGCCGGCTGGTTGAAGCCGTTTTTACCGGGATGCTGGGACGTTTCGGCATTTTTTCCTGGGAGCCTGTCGATTCATATTTTCGCCTGATCACCGGCCGGCGCAACCCGAGCCTTATCCTTCTAACTATCAGCGTTTTTTGCGGCCGCCCGGATCTGGGCCTGCTGGCCGTAACCTTCTGGACGGTGATTACCAGCCTGTTCCTGCTTGTCCGCCTGGGGATGGCAATCCGGATCAGACAATCCGGCGGCACCTTAACCCCGTGGTTAAGTAAGGTCGATCCTGAGGCCCGGCCTCAAGCACTGGCACTGCGCCTGTTTACCCGGCAACCGACTATCCTGCCGGACGGGAGCCGGGGCTAAAGGCGCGATGCTCTCGTTCATTCGCGAACAAACCACCATAGTGGCCGATCCGGCAACTGAGGCCCTGGCGGAAAAGTTGCACCAGCGGTTCGGCAACTCCCTGCAGGCTGTCCTCTTTTACGGGTCCTGTCTCCGCAGCGGCGATTATCACAGCGGCATTCTGGATCTCTATGTTCTGGTTGACAGCTACCAGAATGCTTATGCAAAAAAATACCTGGCCCGGCTCAATAAACTGCTGCCGCCTAATGTTTTTTATCTGGAGGCAAGCGCTGGTGAAAAGCTGATTCGCGCCAAATACGCGGTTCTGACCCTTAATGATTTTCTCCGGGGAACTTCGCCGCGCTGGTTTCATTCCTATCTCTGGTGCCGGTTTGCCCAGCCCCTCGGCCTGATCTTTTGTCGCTCAGAACAGATTTTTCAATTGATCAATAAGGCCGGGGCCCAGTCGGCCGTCACCTTCCTTTCCCGGGTCATTCCCACCCTGGCGGCGGATTTCACCGCCACTGAACTCTGGCATCAGGCTTTTACCTTAAGCTACAGCGCGGAACTACGCCCGGAACGCCCCGGATATGCCGTAAATCTTTATACAAGCAACGCGGATTACTATGCCCGGCTGACCTTTCTGGCACGGCCGGCACTGTCTTTCCGGGTTAGCGGGGATAATGACGGCTACCATAGTTTAATCTCCGAATTCAGCCGCAAAAACTGCCGGCGGGCCTGGAAACTCAGGAAAGTTCAGGGTAAAATCCTATCTGTCCTGAGGCTGTTCAAGGCGCTTTTTACATTTCACGGCGGGATCAGTTATATCCGCTGGAAGATTGAACGGCATTCGGGGATCACGTTTCAAAAGCCTGCCGCCGGCGAGCCGGAAACCTTTTTTCAGCTTTGCAAATCCTTCCTGCGGGTCTATCGTCAGGGGGGATTTCGTTGAAGTTTCTTCTCCTGTCCCTTTTCGCTTTACTCCTGTGCCCTAGCAATCCGGCCGGCGCCCGGGAAATCGCAGGCCCGGTATTTGCTCCGGCTTCCGTTACCTGGAAATCCTTAATCTATCAAACCAGATCTTTACTGGGGACGGCAACGGCGGTGGTGAAACTCGATACCCGTCGTCAACCTGATTTCCCGCCGGAACCAGCCGGCAGTCATTCCACAAGTTCCGGCCCGGGCGCCGGGGACGTTCCGGCGCAAAACCGGGGCGGATTTTGTCTGTCGCTGACCAACACCATCAAACCCCATCTCTCAGTCCCGCGTTTTTACCAGGCCCGGGTCTGGTTTTCCCCCGAAAATTGTCAGGCAATCAGGCGCTTAAGGCTGCTGCGGGGAAAGAGTAATTACCTGAAAGATTATCTTTTTACCCCGGCCGGAGTCTATCGCTACCGGAAAAAACCGGCGGATTCAACCGAGGAAACGTTTAAACCGGAGCTCTGGACTGATAGCGAAAAAACTTTTTACCCCTTGCCCGGCAGTTTATCGGCCGCCACCATCATTTCCGAACCGTTATTGATATTATATTATCTTTCGGCCAAGGCCGCCGAGGCGAAACCGGCGGAGATCTGCGTTTTTCATAAAAAACAATATTTCAGGCTGAAGTTGATCAGAAAAGCGCCAGTCCCGATTCAGGTTGATTATATCGAACAATATAATGCTCAAAAGCGGCGGCGGCAAAAGGGGGAGATGGAGCTTTCCGGCTACCGGCTTATAAGCCGACCGCTAGCGGGAAACGCGGCGAAAGCTGCGGAAAAATTTTCTTTTATGGGATTAACCGGCGCGATTATCATCTATTTCAACGAAAAATCACGCCTTCCGCTCCGGCTGGATGGCGATATTCCGTTTATCGGGCGGGTTTATTTCAATTTAAGAAAGGCTGTGATGACTAATTTGAAGTAATCCGGAAAATATGAGCGCCGAGTTTCCGGATAGCCAATTTTTGCGGGCCGTCAAGAATCGCCTGCAGGCGTTCAACTTTTTGCCGTAATTCGACGATGGCGAGGCCGGGGTAACGATGACGTTGAAATTCCGGCCGGACACCTTATGTCATGGGTAAATTGGGCTCTCAAGGGGAGTTTGTGTCCTCTGTTGAAGAGGTGCTGATCGGTCGGGCAAAAAAACGGGGCAGGGGGACTGCCCCTGCCCCGTTGCCGGTGGCTTTTAAAACCCGAATTCGTAACTCCGGGTTTTGACTATATTTTTTCTTCTAAGTAACGCTTTATAACTATGTGAAATTATAAGAGTTTTATGCTCTGCCTAATATAGGTATAATGTGCAGCAAGCTCTTTTGTTACTTTTAAATATGTGGCCGCAATAGCGGTCTGAGGTGCTTCTGAGTAAGTTATTCGGCCTTGATATCGTCGAGGCCTTTTTTCAGGCTCTCGGCCCAATATTCGAAGGCCGCTTCGGTATAGCCCCATTTTTCCACTTTGGCTTCCATGTTGAGCTTGGAGCCGATATAGGTGTCCTTGCCCATGGCCAGGACCTGGTTGGTTTCGGAGTCGAGCAGTTCGAACTCCATTGAGGCCTGACCGACCCCGGTGCCGGCCCCGGTGGTGCCGGATTTCACCAGGCTGACGGCAAGTCCAACCGGCAGAACCGTGGTAATCGTATCCAGGGCCCGGTTGGACGGGACGATATCGACAATCGCGATTCTAACCCTGAGAACATCGGGACCCGGGGTTTTAACCAGGGAGTACTCATTGCCCAGTTTGCTGACGAAGGCGGCGTGGTAGGCTTTGGTCAACTCCTTGATATCCTCGGGATGAATGGCCTTGCTCTCGGAATTATTCTTGAGATAGAAAACCACCTCATCAAGCATGATCTTGTTGTATTTTTTGAAATCGGTTCCGGGATTGATCCAGATCTTGTCCACGGCGCGACCCTGGGTCTTGACCTTGGCATAGGCCTCCGGCCCGCCGAGAAAGCCGCTGTTTTCGATCGGTTGCGTTCCGGCACAGGCCGCCAGAGTCAGAGCCAGCAATAACCCCATCAATAATTTCACTTTTTTCCCAATTTCCATTTTCCCTGCTCCTTAAACTAAAAATTAAATGTTTAGTGCCTTACAGGTTATTTTCTTGTTTTAAAACAAGAAAATGTTCTGATAAGAGCACTTATTTGCGGGCCGCAAGGCCCTGTTTGGGTTGCGGGTTTGTTCCCGCATTAGTACCTTACAGGTTATTTTCTGCACAAAAAACAAGATTTAAGATTTAATATCCAGAAAATGTTCTGATAAGAGTACTTATTTGTGGGCCGCAAAGCCCTGTTTGGGTTGCGGGTTTGTTCCCGCATTAAATCCTTCGC
>WFRP01000127.1 GCA_015486505.1 Pseudomonadota bacterium
AGAAAATAACCTGTAAGGTACTAATGCGGGAACTATCTCCGCAACCTAATCGGGCCTTTTTGGCCCGCAAATAAGTACTCTTATCAGAACATTTTCTTGTTTTTACAGTTGAAAAAAGCTGTCGAAAAAAACAAGAAAATAACCTGTAAGGTACTAAATCTGTGTCAATCTGCGTTCATCTGTGGTTTATATTTTTTTGTTGAACCACAGATGGACACGGATAGACACAGATAAATTTTAATAATTTCATATAGTTACAAAGCGTTACTCAGAAGCAATAGACAATATTGAACCAGACGTTCTGACCTTCGGTTTTATTTTTAGCTTCAAATTCAAACTGGGTATTTAGAGTGAAGAACATATTTTTATAGTTATACCAGATTCCCGGACCCACCGCGTAGACCCGGCTGTGATAGCCTTCATCGTCTTTAAGCAGGCTCTGAACCGGCGGTGGCAGCGTGCCGTCGATATCGTAGTCATCATCTGAAACCTGCCAGTAACAGTAGCCGCTGAGGCCGACGCGGAAACTCTTGTTGAGAGCGAAGGATGTGGCGTAGTCAAAATGAAATTCATCACCCGGAGTCCGGTCAACTTCAAATCCGTAGACCGTCGGGCAGTTATCCTGTTTTGTGTTGAAATCATACATGAATTTTGCCGATATTTCCCAGGCGGGCGTCGGCATATAAGTTACGGCAATGAGCGGTTCAAATGTCCAGAAATTATGACCGGCACTCGCCATGTTCTTGTCATCCTGACCGGTCGGGATGTAAATGTCGGCCAGAGAAATTGCTGTATGCAGTTTCCCTTCAAGGAAATGGTGGGCCAGGATGAAGGGGCTGTAAATAATGTAGGGGACATCGGTGTCATCGTAACTGTCTTTATGTTGGGGCCCGGCCGGTACGCCGCTTTTGAAATCCAGATTGACATCCAGGATGGGCAGGAAAACATGCTGGCCGTAATTGCCGCCCAGGATCTGCTTGTCACTGATCCAGATAAAACGCATAACCTCGGCCCAGACGGTCAGGTCATCAAAAGCGTCAATATTATCGCCGTGGTTATCTTTCAAGTCGCCGGCATGGTAGTAATACATGTAGTTCTTGAAATAAAATCCCGGAGGTGGTGCGATTCCGACCATAAATGATTCAGCCCCGTTGGGATAACTCTGCCCGCCGCCGGCCCTGACCACAGACGGGCTGATCAGTAAAAATGTTATCAGTAGCATTCCCAGTGTAAACAACCCGCTTCCTAATCCTTGTTTCATTCTTTTTTAAGCCTCCTCGCTTTGCCAACGTGTGAAAAGATTATGTTTTATGCCGAAATTATCCAGCACCTTGCCGATGGTCTGGTTGATGATATCGTTAATTGTCTTCGGTTTATGGTAAAAAGAGGGCATCGGCGGCAAAAGTGTGGCGCCGTATTGCGTGACTCTGGTCATTAATTCGAGATGTCCCAAATGCAGCGGGGTTTCGCGCGGGACAATGATCAGTTTGCGCCGTTCCTTCAGGCAGACGTCAGCGGCCCGGATCAGCAGGTTGTCGTTGTAGGAGTTGGCAATGCCGGAAAGTGATTTGATCGAACAGGGCGCGATAATCATACCCTCCGTCAGGAATGAGCCGCTGGAGATCGGGGCCCCGAGGTTATTGATGGCATGAACGATATCCGCCAGTTCCAGAACTTTGTCCGGGTTACGGCCGTCTTCATGGTAGATGATCTCTTTGGCGATATCCGAGATGACGAGATGGGTTTCGACGTCACTGCAGTCCCGCAGGGCCTCGAGCAGTCTAATCCCGTAAATCGTACCGGAAGTGCCGGAAATACCGATTATGATTTTTCTTTTTTTCATTATTTTGTAACTATTCAGCCGAATCCGGGGTCGGACGCGGTTTTTCTCCGCTAGGCGTTAAGATTTCTGTTTTTCCTTTAAGCTCGCTGCGCCCGCCTTGCAAAACTCGCTTACGCTCAAACAGTTGCAATGCTAATGGGCTCCCGCTCGCTTTCGAAAAACAACGAAATCGTTTCCGCAACCGCT
>WFRP01000128.1 GCA_015486505.1 Pseudomonadota bacterium
GTTCCCGCATTAGTACCTTACAGGTTATTTTCTGCACCAAAAAACAAGATTTAATAATCAGAAAATGTTCTGATAAGAGTACTTATTTGCGCCCAACGGAAGTGCCCTTGGGGTGCGACCAGCGGATTGCCCCTGGGTGCGGGCCGAAAAGGCTCCGTTTGGGTTGCGGGGATTGTTCCCGCATTAGTAATTATTTGTGATTTCTCTGCGGCCCTGCAGAGGAAAAGCGCACATTACTTTCAAATATGTGGCCGCAATCTCGATAACGAAAAAAGTCCTGGTTATGAGACCAGGACTTCATACTTAAAATCAATAGGCGTTTCTTTTTATCTACCGGCAAATTTCAATCGGCTACAAGCTGGGAAAAAGTATTTCGAAAATAGATGTAGCCGGTCCACATCGTATAGATAAAAGCTATCCAGAGAAAAAAGATACCGACCGCATGGGCGTCAGCTCCGAGAAACGGATAATGGATTACGAGCGCGACGATGGCAACCGTTTGAAATGTTGTCTTATATTTTGCCATAGTTGTGACCCCGATAGCCTTACCCCGGTCGGCGGCTATTGCCCGTAAACCGGTGATCGCGGTCTCCCGACAAAGAATCAGACAGACCATCCAGGCCGGTGCCCGATGGAGGTAGACCAGCATTACCATCGTCGACAAAATCAGAATTTTATCGGCCAGCGGATCCAGCAGTTTGCCGAGATTGGATTCGAAGCCGTATTTTCGCGCCATATAGCCGTCAAGCCCGTCGGTAATCGCGGCCGCCGTTACCAGCAATGCGGTCAGCAGATTAAGCCAGCGATTACCGGAATAAAGTAAAATTATAATTACGGGGACTGAGAGGATTCGACTTAATGTCAACAGGTTAGGCAGGTTTGAGGGTTCTTTCACATAAAGCTTTACTCGGGTGAGCAACGTAGCGGAACCCTTGCCGATTAAAGCTGAAAAACCTTCATTTCGGGTCATTTTTGATTAATCCGCTCTTTCAAATCCTTACCGACTTTGAAAAATGGCAAACGCTTACGCCCGACTTCAATCAGCTCACCGGTCTTGGGGTTACGACCGGTATAACCTTTGTAATGTTCAATATGAAAACTGCCGAACCCCCTTAACTCGATACGATTCTCATCAAGTAAAGCCTGTTTCATACCATTAACAATCAGATTAACAATTGTTTCAGCAACCTTAAGTTTAAGGTCGGAACGATTTGCCAACTCTTCAATCAGCTCAGATTTATTCATTTACAAAGTCCATTTTTTTTAGTTCTTGATCCGACAAAAAGAGTCGTTTTTGGTAACCGGCAGTAATAAACCGCCTTTGCTTAGATTTTACTTAGATCATTAATTAAATTTTATCGCGCAACCAGGCCAACCATAAAAACACTGCTTTTATTATAGTTTAACCGACGCAGTAAACATCTTAATTTACTAGCAATATCTAACCAGCAATGTCAAGCAAAAATTAATATTTTCTATTTATTTTTTAATATTATTTGTTACTATTATTTTTTACCGCGACCGGTACGAGCCCGGAAAAAAATTTTCACCGGGACTCCGTAAAAGCTGAAATGATCGATTATTCGATTCTCAAGATAACGGATATAGTCAGCTTTAATCCCCTTTACCTTATTGACAAAAAAGATAAAGGTCGGCGGGGCGCTGCGCGCCTGGGTAATGAAATAAAATTTCAAGGGCCGGCGCTGGATCAATGGGTGCTGATGCGCTGCCACAACCTCTGCCAGCCAACGGTTAAGCTCTCCGGTGCCGACCCGGCGGCTGTAAATATCGTATACCGACTTCAATGTCGGAAAAAATTTCCGTAAGCCTTTACCTTCCTTAACTGAGATTTCCATAACCACCGGCTTATGAATACCGGTTAAGCGATAGGCCAAATCTTCCCTCAGTTCCGCCAGCAGTTTTTTTCTATTGGCAGGAAAAAGGTCGGTTTTATTGAAAACGTAGATTACAGCTTTTCCTTTTTCGTGGGCCAGGGCCGAAATCTGCAGATCCTGATCCGTAATTCCCGCCGTCGCGTCCAGCATCAGCACGACAATATCGGCAAAATCTATGGCTCGCATAGTCGCGACATTACTGAGACTTTCAACCTTTTCACGGACCCGGGCCTTGCGCCTGAGACCGGCGGTATCAAGAAAAAGATATTCCTGGGCCTCTCCCTGATGTTCGTTAACCAGAGAAATCTGCACGGAATCAACCGTAGTTCCGGGACGGCCGCTGGTGGTCAGCCGTTCGCTGCCGCAAAGATAGTTAAGCAGTGATGATTTCCCGACATTAGGTTTACCGACCACCGAAATCCGAATCGCCGCGGCTCCTGATTTATCATCGACTACATTATTGCTCTCCGGCAAAAGTTCTGCCAGCGCCTCTTTAAGCGCGACAATTCCCTCGCCGTGCTCGGCTGAAACATGGTAAATTTCATTCATACCCAGCGCGTAAAAATCGACACTTCTTTCAATTACGCGCGGCGATTCACATTTATTGACCACCCACAAAATCGGCTTGCCGCTGCGCCGCAGATAACGGGCAAGTTCACCATCTTCAGCACAAACCCCGCTTTGCCCATCGAAAAGCAGGATAATGATATCGGCTTCCGCGACCGCCGCCCGGGTCTGGCGGCCGACATCCTTCTGCAGTTCATCTTCACTGCCGAAAACCAGACCGCCGGTATCGACCAGCAGACACTCGCGCTCATCAATTTTGAGATCGGCAAAAATTCGATCCCGGGTAACTCCGGGAGTATCCGCCACAATTGCCCGCCGGGCCTTCAACAGGCGATTAAAGAGAGTCGACTTGCCGACATTAGGTCGCCCGACAATGGCTACACATTTTTTCATTAGACAACCGTCAGATGTTAATTTTGTAACTACTTACGCCAAAACAATTAAAAAATCCGTCACCTTCTAAATAACACTTTGTAACTATCTGAAATTATTAAAATTTTATCCGTGTCTATCCGTGTCCATCTGTGGTTCAACAAAAAAATAGAAACCACAGATGAACGCAGATTAACCCAGATTTAGTACCTTACAGGTTATTTTCTGTACCAAAAAACAAGATTTAATAATCAGAAAATGTTCTGATAAGAGTACTTATTTGCGCCCAGCGGATTGCCCTTGGGGTGCGACCAGCGGATTGCCCCTGGGTGCGGGCCGAAAAGGCTCCGTTTGGGTTGCGGGATCCGTTCCCGCATTGGTTCCTCTCACGTTACCTGTATATATGTGGCTGCGATAGCGGCCTGGGATGCTTCTAATATGGATTGGACTTTTATGCAAGTATTTCGAACTATTTGCCGACCCGGCGGTACCGGCAAAGAGAACAGTTTTCACTTGCAAATTATAGTGTATTGCTGTATATTGACGGGTTCCGGTCTTGGGCTGTCACGGCCTTCGGCCGGCATTTTATTGCCGGCAACCTAATACCGGCAAATTTTAAATACATCGTAACTATTCAGCCAAATTTTACCCCCCACCTTCTGGAGGGGGCGGGGGTGGTTTTTTCGTAAGCGGTTGCGGAAACGATTTCATTGTTTTTCGGAAGCGAGCGGGAGCCCATCAGCATTGCAACTGTTTGAGCGTAAGCGAGTTTTGCAAGGCGGGCGCAGCGAGCTTAAAGGAAAAACAGAAATCTTAACGCCGGGCGGAGAAAAACCGCGCCCGACCCCGGATTCGGCTGAATACTTACAATACATCAACCTTTTCAACTACTAAAATAGAGCCTTTTAAATGTCATCACCGAAAAAAAATCAGGACATGAAGCCTTTCTACAAGAACCTGGCCCTCTGGCTGGTGATCTGTCTTGTTATGATTATGGTTTTCAATGTTTTCAACACCCCGCAAACCAACAACAATGAAATAAGTTTCAGTCAGTTTCTGGAAATGGTCGACTCCGGCAAAATCAGTAAAGTTCTGATTCAAGGGCGCAATATATCCGGGACTTACGGTTCAACCAAATTCAAAACCTACACTCCGGATGACCCGACCCTGGTAAAAACCCTGCGCGACAAAGGCATCCAGATCTCGGCCAAACCTGAAGATCAGTCGCCCCTCTGGCAGTCGATCCTGATCTCCTGGTTTCCGATGCTGCTGTTAATCGGAGTCTGGATATTCTTTATGCGCCAGATGCAAGGCGGCGGCGGCAAGGCTATGTCTTTCGGTAAAAGCCGCGCCAAGCTGTTGACTGAAGATCAAAAGAAAGTCACATTCAAAGATGTTGCCGGAATCGAAGAAGCTAAAGAAGAGCTTGAAGAGATAATCAATTTCCTGAAAGAGCCTAAAAAATTCACCCGTCTGGGCGGTAAGATCCCCAAAGGGGTTCTTTTGGTCGGCTCGCCCGGAACCGGAAAAACCCTGCTGGCTAAAGCGATTGCCGGTGAAGCTGAAGTGCCTTTTTTCAGCATCAGCGGTTCCGATTTTGTCGAAATGTTTGTCGGTGTCGGGGCTTCCCGGGTGCGTGACCTTTTCATTCAGGGGAAAAAGAATGCCCCCTGCCTGATTTTTATTGATGAAATTGATGCCGTCGGCCGCCATCGCGGCGCCGGTTTAGGCGGCGGCCATGACGAACGCGAACAGACTTTGAACCAGTTGCTGGTGGAAATGGACGGCTTTGAATCCAACGACGGGGTCATTCTGCTGGCCGCGACCAACCGACCTGATGTTCTCGATCCGGCACTTTTACGGCCAGGCCGTTTTGATCGTCAGGTAATCGTCCCGAATCCCGACGTTAAAGGGCGCGCGGGCATCCTTAAAGTCCACGCCCGCAAAGTGCCTTTGGCCAAAGATGTTGATCTCCATGTGGTCGCTCGCGGGACTCCCGGTTTTTCCGGGGCCGACCTGGCAAATCTGATCAATGAAGCCAGCCTGCTGGCCGCCCGCACCGACAAGAATGAAGTCGAGATGACTGACCTTGAGGAAGCTAAAGACAAGGTTATGATGGGGGCCGAACGCCGCAGCCTCGTCATCAGCAAGGAAGAAAAAATCAATACCGCTTTTCATGAGGCCGGGCATGCCTTAGTCGCCCGCTTTCTCCAGGGTACCGACCCGATCCATAAGGTAACCATCATCCCCCGGGGCCGGGCCCTGGGTTTGACCCAGCAGTTGCCGATTGACGAACGTCATACTTACAACAAAGACTACCTTATCAATAACATCAAAGTCCTGATGGGCGGCCGGGTGGCTGAGGAATTAGCTTTAGACCATATTACCACCGGCGCCGGCAATGATATTGAAAGAGCCACCGAGATGGCCCGGAAAATGGTTTGTGAATGGGGTATGGGAAAGATGGGCCCGGTAAGTTTCGGCAAAAAAGAGGAACATATCTTTTTAGGCCGGGAGATGTCGGAAAATCGTAATTTCAGTGAGCAGACCGCGGTGGAAATCGACACTGAGATAAAAGAGATCGTCCACGATGCTTATACGGAAGCCAAAGAAATTGTTGCTGAACACCGCAAAGAGCTCGAAGACCTGGCCAATGCCCTGCTCGATAAAGAGAGTGTTAACGGCCCTGAGGTAGACAGAATTATCGGTCTTACACCTGAAACCGCAGATGAATCCGAGGATAAAGCCGAAGATCGCGATGACTGAGAAGCATAAGAACCAACAAATCCGGCTTCTCGGTAAAAACTGGAATATTCAGCAGATAATCGCGACCGACAAAGCGATGAAACCCGACATTCTGATTGCCGAGAATGCCGGTGAATTTATTGTCGCCAAGGATTTTCGTAATAAAATATGGCCGGCCCGCACCCTCTGGGGGCCGTTTAATATCATGTACGAAAAATTCATCCTGCAAAAACTTGACGGCATAAGCGGCATCCCTCAATTTATCGGTCTCGAAGATTACAACTGTATGCTCATCAGCTATATAGATGGGGATATAATCAAAAAATCCTGCCGCCGCCTGGCGCCGGGTTACTTTGCAAAACTTTCAACTATAGCTCAAGCGATCCACAAGCGCGGGATTCTCCACTTGGATCTCGGCCATAAAAGTAACGTTATGGTCAAAAGCAACGGAGATCCGGCAATCATTGACTTCAACACCTCTATCTACCTGCCCGCGAACTTATTTTTTTCTCCCCTGTTGAAACTTCTGGCCCGGATTGATTTAATTTCGATCCTGCGCCTGAAACTCAGATTCAGCCCTCAGGAATCCACCTTTTCTGAAAGACAACAGGTAAAAAAACTTCTCTACCTCAGAAAACTGTGGATTTTTGACAAAATTTCCCGTAGAATTACCAGAATTAATAAAAGCAGTTCAGATTAACTTAATCAATCAATCAAAATCGGTGTTCGGATAGTGCGAAACTACTACGTCAGGCTTCTCGACCTGCATACGACTCAAGACGCGGTCTCTTTAATCCAGCAGATCGGCAGCGATGGGCACGGAGTCGCCCTGATGAAGAACAAACTTTTGCACTTTAATTTCCGCGTCGGCCCGCTGCCGGCCGCCGCCGCCAACATTATTAAGCAGGAGATGCTTTCAGTCGGCGGTGAAGCCGCGGTAACCCGGGGGGTTATCAACTGCAGCGCCGACAACTCCGATGCGATCTTGAGCGCCACCCGCAAACAGTTTCGTAAATTCTGCCGGAAGCTGCGGGCCCAGCCTTTTTCCCTGGCCCGGATCGCCGACCGGATTGAAACAACCTTGAAAAACCGGGAGAAAAAGAGCGGCCTGCCGTTTAAATGCCGGGGCCTTGAAGTAGACCTTAAAGAAACTTCGCTGATAATGGGGATCCTGAATATAACCCCGGATTCATTCTCCGACGGCAATAAATTTTTCACCCCCGACAACGCTTTACGGCAGGCCCGGAAATTAATCGCTGAAGGCGCCGATATAATCGATATCGGCGGCGAATCGACCCGGCCCGGAGCCCGGAAGGTGCCGTTAAAAGAGGAACTGGATCGGGTGCTGCCGGTAATCAGGGCATTAAGAGAAGAGTATCCCGCTCTGCCCATCTCGATTGATACCTATAAATCCCGGGTGGCGGCGGCGGCGGTTGCCGCCGGCGCCGATCTTATCAATGATATCAGCGGCTTTAACTTTGATCCGGAAATGGCCGCAATCGCCGCTGAAACCGGAGCATACTCAGTACTTATGCATATTCAGGGAACTCCCGAGAAGATGCAGGAAGCCCCCCACTACGACGATCTCTTTGCCGAAGTAAGTTCCTATTTTGAAAAAAGCATCGGCCGGGCGGAAAATGCCGGCGTCAAGCGGGAAAAAATCATCCTGGATCCCGGCATCGGTTTCGGTAAAACTTTAGAGCACAACCTGCTGCTTTTAAAACATCTGGCCGAATTTACCGGTTTCGGCCTGCCGCTGCTACTGGGTACTTCACGCAAATCGTTTATCAGCAAGCTGACAAATGCCGGGGTAGATGAGCGTCTGCCGGCCTCCCTGGCGACTGTCGCCCAGGGATTAACCAACGGCGCCAATATTCTCCGGGTCCACGATGTCGCCGCCACCCGTCAGGTTGTCACTGTGATTGATGCCGTAAATAACGCCCAACGCTGATTAACCAAGTAAAACTATGAGCGAATTTCTTCAGACATTGATAAACAGCCGCTGGCTCGATATTATTGATATTATCATTGTCGCCATTCTCATCTATCAGGTACTGCTTATAATTCGCGGCACCCGGGCTTTCCAGGTTCTGCTGGGCCTTTTCCTGATTTTTATAATCTACCAGTTTTCCCTCCTGCTCGGATTCTACACCCTGCACTGGATTCTCAAGGGTTTTCTAAGCTCAATCGTTATAATCGTCATTGTCCTTTTTCAAAATGAATTCCGGCGGGCATTGGCGAAAGTCGGCAAAACCTCCTTCGCCCTGAATTCGGCAACCGAGCTCAGCCATCTCGACAAGATCATTAAAGCCTGCACCACTATGTCCCTGAAAAGAATCGGCGCTTTAATTGTGTTTACCCGGGAAAATAAACTGCCGGTTGTGGTTGAAGGCGGGGTTGCCATTGACGCGATTGTCAGTGACGCCTTGATTTTAAGCATCTTTCACCCGACCTCCCCCATCCACGATGGAGCAATTATTATAGATAACGGCCGGATTATGGCGGCGGGCTGTTTTCTCCCCCTGGCGATTGAACCGATGATTGAAAAAGTTTACGGCACCCGGCATCGGGCGGCTATGGGCATCTCTGAGGATACCGATTCGGTTGTAATCGTGGTCTCCGAGGAGACCGGCAAGATGTCGCTCTCAATCGGCGGCAAGATCACCAAGGAACAAAGCCCTGAATCTCTGGGCCGGGTTTTAAATAATATTTTTTCTCCGCAACGGAAAAAGACCGGTTTTATCGCCTCATTACGAAAAATTTTTCATAACTGACAAATTAGCTTATGGCATCTATCAGATCATTTTTTTTCCAGAATCTGACCTTAAAGATTCTGTCGCTGGTGCTGGCTGCGGCTCTCTGGTTCTTTGTCTCCGGCAAGAGTAAAACCGAACTTGCCTTAAGTGTGCCGGTTGAATTTATGGGCCTGCCCTCAACTATGACCATCGTCAGTAAGGTTCCGACCAGTATCCATATCCGGGTCAAAGGCACCAAAACCCTGCTCCGCCCTTTAACCGTCAAACCCCCTTCCATCAGCATCGATATGTCCCAGGCCAAAAGCGGGAAAAACATCATCCATCTTGAGCAGGGAACTTTCAACGATCTCCCTCTGGGCGTAGATGTCGTCAATCTGGACCCGGACACTTTAACCCTGTATGTGGATCATTTTGTCAAAAAAATTCTCCCGATCCAATTAAAAACCCAGGGCAGCCCGCCCCGGGGTTTTCAGATTAAAAATATCGTCGTCACCCCGAAAGCCGCCGAATTCAGGGTTTCGCAGGAATACCTAAAAGAACACAGCATTGTTTTTACCGAACCCGTCGATTTAAGCCAGTTAAAAAAGAGCACCCGGATAGACTTAAGGTTGCTGACCCCGCCGGGAGAACTCAAGTTGATTAATCCGGCAACTAAAATTACCGCTGAAATAACCATTAGTGTCGCCCTGGCGCAACGAGTGATTAAAGGCATAAGAATCGACTTTAAGAATCGCGATTCGGAGGTCGGCAGAATCGGCATCAGCAACTATTTTGTTGATCTGGTGGTTGAGTGCCCGCTGCTGATGCAGGTTGATAATATTCGTAAACTGACTGAAGTCAGCGTTGACCTTAACCAGCTTAAAACCGAAGACAAGAACGGCTACCACACTTTTCCGGTTGCAGTTAAACTGCCGGATAAAGTCAAGCTGCTGGCGATGGACCCGACTGAAGTTGAGATTGTTTTCAAAAAATCAGCCCCCTGAGCTGAATTCAAAAAAAAGAGAACTCCAAATATGGGTAAACTATTCGGGACCGACGGGGTTCGGGGCACCGCGAACATTGAGCCGATCACGGCCGAAACCGCCCTCCAGATCGGCCGGGCGGCGGCTTATATCTGCAAGGATAAGGATCATCGCCATAAGATAGTTATCGGCAAAGATACCCGTCTCTCCGGCTATATGCTCGAAAGTGCTTTGGTCTCCGGAATCTGTTCGATGGGGGTTGACGTCCTTTTGATCGGCCCGATGCCGACTCCCGGCATTGCTTTTATTACCCGGAGTATGCGGGCCGATGCCGGCGTGGTGATCTCGGCCTCGCACAATCCTTTTCAGGATAACGGCATCAAAATCTTCTCCCGGGACGGTTTCAAACTGCCGGACCAGGTGGAATCCAGGATTGAAAAACTGATTTTCGAGCAATCCATCAATCAACTGCGGCCAACCGCTGATGACATCGGCAAGGCTTTTCGCATCGACGATGCCGACGGTCGCTATATCGTCTTTCTGAAAAACACCTTCCCCGACCATTTAACCCTTGAGGGTATGAAGCTGGTAATCGACTGCGGCAACGGCGCCGCTTACAAGGTCGCGCCTTCCGTTTTCAGTGAACTCGGCGCCGAGGTTGTCTGTATCGGCATCGACCCGGACGGTACCAACATCAATTCCGGCTGCGGCTCGCTCTATCCCGAAAAACTCAAGGCTAAGGTTCTGGCGGAAAAAGCCGATCTCGGCATTGCCTTTGACGGCGATGCCGACCGGGTAATTTTTGTTGATGAGCACGGCAATGTCGTTGACGGGGATCAGGTCATGGCGATCTCGGCCCTGCATATGCAGAAACAGAAGTATCTTAAAAAAAACACCCTGGTGGCTACGGTTATGAGCAATATGGGGTTGGAAAAGACTTTAACCAAAGCCGGCATCAAACTGGTCAGAACCCAGGTAGGTGACCGTTATGTCGTCGAAGAGATGCGGGCTAAAGGGTATAATTTCGGCGGCGAACAATCCGGCCACCTGATCTTTATGGATCACAATACCACCGGCGACGGCATCCTCTCCGCCCTGCAGATCCTGGCCGTTATCAGAACCGCGGAAAAACCGCTCTCCGAACTTGCCCAGGTTATGGAGATCTTCCCCCAGATTCTGATCAACACAATGGTCAAAGAGAAAGTTCCGCTGACTGAAGTGCCCGCTTTAAGCCGCCATATCGCAGAGGTTGAAAACCGCATCAAAGGCCACGGCCGGCTCCTGATTCGCTATTCCGGCACGGAAAATAAACTGCGGGTCATGCTCGAGGGGGAAAATTACGCCGAAATCAAAAAATACGCCGAAGAATTGAGCGACTCCGTTAAAAATATCCTGGGCTGACTATTTTAAACTGCGTTGCTGAATCCAAGATCGGGTACGGTTTTTCCCATCAGGCGTTATGACTCAACCTTCTGAAGCGTCCGCAACACGGTTTCCCTGATCCCGGTCGCATCAAGTTTCAAGTCGGCGTGTAACTCTTGCGGAGTGGCGTGCTGAATAAATTTATCCGGCAGGCCGGTGACGGTAACTGCGGCCGAGCTGATTTTTCGGGCGGCCATAAATTCCAGAACTCCGGAGCCGAAACCGCCGGTTTTGACATTTTCTTCAAAAGTAAAAACCTGACTGAAATTTCGCAAGGTTGTTTCTAAAAGCTCTTCAGCAAAAGGTTTGATGAAACGGCAATTTAACACCTGACACTCGATTTTATCTTCGGCGGCCAGCAGTTCCGCGGCCGCTAAAGCCGGAGCTACACAGGAGCCTGTCGCCAGCAGAGCCGCGTCCGCGCCGGTGCGCAAAATCTCCCAACTCCCCACTTTAATTTCGCGAAAATCTTTCTCGATTTCAACCCCTAAACCACTGCCCCGGGGATAGCGGATTGCCGTCGGCGCTCCATAGCGCAGCGATGAAAAGAGCATCTGCCGGAGTTCATTTTCATCTTTAGGGGCCATAATAATCATATTCGGAATCATCCGAAGATAGGAGATATCAAAAGTTCCGTGGTGGGTCGGGCCATCTTCACCGACGACTCCGGCCCGGTCAAGGCATAAGGTCAGGGGCAGATTCTGCAACGCGACATCATGAATAATCTGATCAAAGGCCCGCTGCATAAAAGTTGAATAGATCGCGACAAAGGGGTGCAGCCCCTGGCTTGCCATACCCGCCGCCAGCGTCACCCCGTGCTGCTCGGCAATCCCGACATCGAAAACCCGCTCGGGGAATTTTTGCGCCAGAATTTCAATCCCGGTGCCGGCCGGCATCGCCGCGGTAATGCCGACCACCCGCTCATCCAGAGCCGCGAGTTCAGTCAGAGTCCGGCCGAAAATCGCGGTATAGCTCGGCGGCGACGGTTTTGCCGAAACCAGCTTCCGGCCCGTAGCAATATCGAATTGGCCGATACCATGAAATCTGGTCGGATCAGCTTCAGCCGGCGCGTAACCTTTACCTTTTTTACTGACGATATGAACCAGTACCGGCCCGTCCAGGCGGCTGACATTTTCAAAGGTTTCGAGCAAAGCCTCAAGGTCATGGCCCGGCAGCGGCCCGACATACTGGAAGCCTAAATCCTCAAAAATAGTTCCGACCGGAATCACAAAGCCCTTAAATGACTCTTCGGCCCGTTTAACCATTTTAAAAACGCTGTCACCGACTTTAGGAATATTCGTCAGCAGCGATTTTACATCATGGCGCAGACGGTTGACGGTGGAACCGGTCAGAATCCGGTTAAGATACGCCGACAGCGCCCCGACATTAGGCGATATCGACATCTCGTTATCATTCAGGACAACAATCAAATCCCGGTCCAGAGCGCCGGCATGATTTAAGGCTTCAAAAGCAATCCCGGCGCTTATGGAAGCATCGCCGATAATCGCCACGCTGCGCTGGCGCCGATGCAGCTGTTCGGCGGCCAGGGCCATACCCAGAGCCGCGGAGATGGAGGTCGAACTGTGGCCGACACCGAAAGCATCGTACTCACTTTCACTGCGCTTGGGAAATCCGCTCAAACCGCCGGCCTGACGCAACGAAGCGAAACGCTCCATTCTGCCGGTAAGAATTTTATGCGCATAAGCCTGGTGTCCGACATCCCAGACCAGTTGATCGCGGGGCGTGGCAAGAACATAGTGTAAGGCAATCGTCAATTCAACCACGCCCAGAGATGAAGCCAGATGACCACCGGTTTTGGAAACCGTATTGATAATCAATGCGCGAATCTCGGACGCCAACTGCGGCAGGTCCGTAAGCGTCAGCGCCCGCAAATCTTCAGGGCTCGTAATCTTTTTCAGAATATTTTCCATATTGCGATCCGTTAACCGATATGTAAATTAAAGAGTTTCACAACAGGTCATTCAATGAATAATTATAGCTGTCAACAATTTTTTTCAAACGATGCAGCGCCGATTTTTCCAGTTGCCGTATCCTTTCCCGGGTCAGATTCAGCTCCTGGCCGATCTTTTCCAGAGTCTGCTCCTCTTCATCATAAAGGCCAAAGCGTTTTCTGATTACGAGCTGCTGTTTGGGGCTGAGTTCATCAAGCCAGCAGAGAATAATCTTTAAGCGCAGATCCTGATCCAGAATATCGAGGGCGTTAATTCCATCTTCATCCGGCAGCTGCTCCAGTGACATAGTTCCCGGAGCATTGTCGCCACCTTCACGATCACTGCCGTTAATACCGCCGGAGCTGAAACTGACCAGATTATTGAGCCGGGTCAGAGATGGAGTAAACGAGGTAAACTCATAATCTATATATTCAGCAACCTCTTCAAAAGTCGGCTCCCGGCTGAATTCACGGATAAATTTCTGCCGCCCTTTAACGTAGGTATTAAATTCATCAACCACATGCACCGGCAGGCGAATGGTTTTACTCTGACTGATCAACGCCCGGTTCATATACTGTCGAATCCACCAGGCGGCATAGGTTGAAAAACGGCAGTTAAAGCCCGGATCAAAGCGTTCGACCGCCCGAATCAGGCCCAGATTGCCCTCTTCAATCAGATCTTCGGTCGCCAGGCCGCGATTCTGATAGCTTTTCACCAGATGAACCACCAGCCGCAAATTAGCCTCAATCATCTGCTGCCGGGCTTTTTCGTCACCCTGCTGAATCCTTTTTGCCAGTTCAATTTCTTCCTGCTCTTCAAGCAGGGGAATCGACCGGATATCATCCAGATATGAGCCTAAGGCACCGCCGAAAAAATGATGTTTATCGTCTGATGCCATGCCGCCCCACAAGTTTTACAAAGCTACAGCCTAAAAGACGCTCACTCTGAAACTCATTCTCCCCCTGCCGGGTAATGCGGTAAAGATATTGGCCTTTATCCGTAAGCAGAGGAATAACCATTCGCCCGCCGATCATCAACTGCTCGAGAAAAGGCTGCGGCGGTTTCGCGAAGGCCACCGCCGAGACCACAATCGCGGCAAAGGGCGCCGCGTCCGGCCAGCCGTAACTGCCGTCAAAGATTTTCACCAGGACGTTGGCACAACCGAGTTCATCGAGCAACTGCCGTGCCGGAATTGCGAGAGAGCGCAGGCGTTCAATCGCGTAAACCTTATCAACCAGGCCGGACAACAGGGCCGTCAGATAACCCGAGCCCATACCGATTTCCAGAACCTTTTCATTGCCGGTAAGCCCCAGAGACGAAAGCATAAAAGCGACAATATAGGGCTGACTGATGGTCTGGGACTCCCCGATCGGCAACGCCGAATCACCATAGGCCTGATGGGCCAGGCCCGAGGCGACAAAGCGATGCCGCGGAACCTTACGCATCACTTCAATAATTCGCGGATCGTTAATCCCGCGGCCGACAATCTGCTCATCAACCATTTTTTTCCGCAACAGCGTATAATCCATAAATCAATTGCCTGAGAGGTTATAGACTTTCAATATATTTTTCCGCCATAATCGCGGCGGTGGCCCCATCGGCAATCGCGGTCGCGACCTGCCGCAGCGGCTTGACCCGCACGTCGCCGGCGGCAAAAATGCCGGGGCAGGAGGTTACAGTATCCTCACCGGCAATAATGTAACCGCGCTCATCGACCTTGACAAAATCTTTGACCAGCCCGCTTTCAGCTTTCATACCGACATAGATAAAAACCCCGGCAACCGGCAGGAGCCGTTCTTTTTCAGTTTTCAGATCCCTGATTTTAACCCCTGCGACCCCGTCATCTCCGACAATCTCAAGCGGAATATGCGACCAGACGAACTCAATTTTGGGATTGGCAAAGGCCCTTTCCTGAACAATTTTTTCCGCCCGCAACTGATCCCGGCGATGAATAACGTAAACCTTAGCCGCAAACTTGGTCAGAAAAAGGGCCTCTTCAACCGCTGAATTGCCGCCGCCGATTACGGCCAGTTCCTGCTCCCGGAAAAAAGCTCCGTCGCAGGTGGCACAATAGGAAACCCCGGCTCCGCGCAAACGCTCTTCTCCGGGAATACCGAGCGGGGTCCAGCCGCTGCCGGTGGCGATAATCAGGCTTTTACATTGGAGAAGATCATCAGCGCCGCAGCTTACCGTAAAACCTGTGTCTGAACGCTCAACTTTCAGCCCCGTTTTAAACTGCCGTACTTTAAGACCGAAACGTTTTGCCTGGGTCTCAAACAGGGGGCCGATCTGCGCCCCGGCAATACCTTCCGGAAAGCCGGGATAATTATCAACCATCTCGGTGGTCGCGATCTGGCCGCCCAGCATCATTCTTTCCAAAAGAACACAGTTCATCCGGGCCCGGGCCGCGTAAAGCCCCGCCGTCAACCCCGCCGGCCCGCCGCCGACAATCACAACATCAAAATCATTTTCATTCTCAGACATAAAACCTCTCCTGCTATTTGTCTTTGCGTAACTATTCATCTATATTTTATTTGCTCTGCGACCCAGCGCCTCTGCGCGAAAATAGCTTTTATCTCGCGCTAAGGCGCGGAGATGCAGAGAAAAAATTTAATCCTTATCGGTGTTAAACTTGTCCATATGTGGTTAATATTTTTCAGGTTAAACCACAGATGAACACAAATATACACAAATATACACGAATGCGGGAACAAATCCCGCAACCCAATTGGGCCTTTGCGGCCCGCACCCCAAGGGCAATCCGCTGGCCCGCAAATAAGTACTCTTATCAGAACATTTTCTGATTATTAAATCTTGTTTTTTGGTGCAGAAAATAACCTGTTGCAGAAAATAACCTGTAAGGTACTAATAAAACTATTACAATTTCAGAAATTTACAAACATTCATACATTGTGAAATTTCGCAAACCATAGGTAAAAGTCCGGGCCGTAAAATCCGGCGTCAGTGAATAATGGCGCAGCCTGATTCCGACCTTACCGCTTTTACTTAAAATCTCAACCGCCCGCGGCAGCAGCCGTTTATTACTTAACTCTTCAAGCGCAAAAAGGCGAATATGCATTTTCGTGCCGTCAGCCGTGGTGACACTCTTGCCAAAGCTGAGTTCATCACCGTCCCCGTAAGTAAAATATTCAACCGCGACTTCATCAGCAAAATTTCTATCATCCGCGGCCGGCAAACTGAACAGCAGAGGCCAGTATTTGCAGAAATTGACCGCGACCGTTTGAAAATCGGCTCCGTTACGCTTAAAGCCGGGATTTTGCAGCAATTTATCAATATCCGCCGTCCGGCCATACCAGGTCTGCTTTTCCCGGGCATTGGCGAGCCAGAAATTTTTGTCCGCAATCAGCAGTTGCCCGGCGACCGAACCCCAGGGGGTCAGCCACTGAATTTTCAGTTTGTCCGGCACCGCGACAAAAAGGCGAACCCGATATTTCCCGTGTTCCCCGTTGACAGCCCTCCAGGAAAGAATCGCGTCAGCCCGCAATTTTTCAACCTCGGCAAGTTGCGACCAGGCCGCCCTCCCGACAACCGCGTTATCATTTCCCGGCAAAGAGCCAACCTGAGACTTACTGCAGGAGATCAGCAGCAACAAGAGGCTCAAACAGAAAAACCCGGCATAATTTCTCTTTATTTTCATCACGATATTAGCGCTGCACACCTTTTTCAATCTGCCTTCGGCTAATCTTAAAATACAAGGGTCGGCCATGCGGACAGGTATGGGTCCTGGGAGTCCGGTCCAGTTTTTTGAGTAAGGATTTGATTTCTTCGGTACTTAAAAAACGATGGGCTTTAACCGCCATACGACAGGCTAAAGGGGCCAGTAAATCATCAATGGCGGCGATTTTTTCACCGCTGCCGCCGGCTTCCAGATCCGCTAGAGTCTCAAGAAAAACCTTTTCCAGATCCAGGCCGTCAACCAGTAGCGGAGCGGTCGCCAACGACAAAGTCCCCGGGCCGATGCTTGAAAATTCAAAGCCTAAAGCATTAAGCTGCTCCCGGCCGGCCTCAGCCAGACTCTCCTGCGTCGGCGAGCATTCAACCTGAACCGGCAGCAGCAGCCGCTGCGCGGGCCCTGAACCGGTACGGTTTTTCTTCAAAATTTCAAAAAGAACCCGTTCGTGGGCGGCGTGCTGATCGAGCATATAGCAATCTTCATTGGCCTGCAGAACAATATAGGCGTCCCAGAGAACTCCGACCAGGGTCATCGAGGAAAAAAAACCGGCCGGTTCAGCCGCCATTCCCGGTAGAGTTTTATCTGCCGTAAACGATTTACAGGCTCCGGCTTCCCGGTTGCCGGAAGGCCGCCAGCGCGCCCCCGGAGCCTTACTTTCGTCCCGAACCAGGCCACAGGTTTTATTAGTTTTATTATAGGAGTCCGGGACAAAATCAGCACAGGTTTCATTCGTCGGTGATTTTTCGTAGAAACCCGGCGGCAGAACCTCAGCGCCGGAAGTCTGATTTTCGCAGACGGAATCAGGCAAGGTTGATTTTTCGCAGTTAAAATCGGGAGCGCTATCTTCGCCAACCCGGCCGCCGCCAAAGCGGGCAAAGAAATCATCAGCATCTGCCGCCGCCGGATAACCGCTTAAAGCCTCGGCCACCGCCTGCCGAATCAAACCGAAGCAGCGCCCGCCATCGGCAAAACGAACCTCTTCCTTGGCCGGATGAACATTGACATCGACAGTCCCATCGGCCACCGTCAGAAAGAGCACCGCCGCCGGATAGCGGCCCCGGGGCAGAGTGCCCTCATAGGCTTTCAACAGGGCGGCGAGCAAGGCCTTGTCCCGGACGGCGCGGCGATTGACGAAAAAGTAGATCTGGCGGCTGCCGGAGAGCTGAACTGTCGGCAAAGAGACATAGCCTTTAAGTTTAATCTCGGCGCCGCCGCTTTCCGGAAGAGCTCGCAGCTGCTCATCAGGATTAAGTTTCAAGACCGCCGCCACTCGATCAATCTCACGATCGCCAAAAGTAAAATTGAGCAGGCGCCGGCCATTATGTTCGAGCAGAAATGAGCACTCCGGCCGCGAAATCGCAAAACGCTGCAACCGATCCAGGATTGCTCCTCTTTCCGTATTGGTCGTTTTCAAGAATTTTTTTCGCGCCGGCACCTGGTAGAAAAGATCTTTAACCACCACCCGGGTACCGACCGGGGCCGGGGCCGCCGCGGCCGTAATCTCTCCGGTGGCCGAAACTTCAAGTCTGACCCCGGCCTCCATATTCCGGGTGCGGGTGGTTAAAGAAAAAACTGAAACCGAGGCAATACTCGGCAGCGCCTCGCCGCGAAAGCCATAACTGCTGACGCTGAAAAGGTCAGCCGCCGTAGTAATTTTACTGGTCGCGTGCCGTTCCAGTGCCAACCGGGCCTGGTCGGCACTCATCCCGTGACCGTTATCAATTACTTCAATCAGTTCTTTACCGCCCTCGGAAATAATCACCTTGATCTGGTCGGCTCCGGCATCCAGCGCATTTTCAACCAGCTCTTTAACCACCGAGGCCGGCCGTTCAACCACCTCCCCGGCCGCAATCCGGTTACAAACTTCCGGCGAAAGCTGGCGAATTTCAGGTTCAGTCAGATTATCCATAAAAATAGGCCGATTATAGATCGGTTATATAAATCAGATCAATTATAAGGCTTCGTAATGCTCGCGCACAATGTCAACCGGAACCAGACGCAAAAAAAGCCGACAGGCCAGATAAACTACGAGACAATCATCAAGCTGGCCAATTCCCGGAATAATAAAATCCGGGAGCAGATCGTAAGGTGAAAAAAAATAGGCCGCCGCGAATACCGGAATCAGCTTATAATAAAAAACCACCCGCCGATCCCACAAAAGCCGCCAGCAGAGCCGGATTTCAACCAATCCGCGCCGCCACCAGCCGAGATTTCGGAGAAAATTACCATAATTCCGGTTCATAAAGCTCGAAAAAAATCAGTTTGCGACGTAGTTCTCAACTTCAGCCACCAGAGCACCGACCAGCTTATCCTCCGGGAGTTTTCTTAAGACTTCGCCTTTACGAAAAATCAAACCCACACCCTTGCCGCCGGCGATACCGAAATCGGCATGTTCAGCTTCGCCGGGGCCGTTAACCACACAACCCATTACCGCGATTTTCAAAGGCTCCCGGATATGGGCCAGCGCCGTTTCAACTTTTTCGGCCAACTCAATCAACGCCACCTCGGTCCGGCCGCAGGTTGGACAGGAAATAAGCTCAATGCCCCGCTCTCTCAAACCTAAACTTTTAAGTATCTCGAAAGCGACAAAGATTTCATCTTCCGGCGGCGCGGTCAGCGAGACACGCAGGGTATCGCCTAAGCCCTCAGCTAATAAAAGCGCGATCCCGGCGGCCGATTTAATCGCGCCGCGTAATTTGGTTCCGGCCTCGGTTATGCCGATATGAAACGGATAATCAACTTTTTCAGCCAGTTGCCGATACGCTTTAAGGGTGGCCGGAACGTCGGAGGATTTTAAGGAAATTTTTATCAGGTGAAAGTTTTCATTCTCCAACAGATGAATATGCTCTAAAGCACTTTCAACCAGGGCCCGCGGAGTATAACCATATTTTTCCACCAGATTTTTATCCAGCGAGCCCCCGTTCACCCCGATTCTAATAGGAATTGCCCGCTCTTTACAGGCGGCAACCACTTCCCGCACCCGGGCCGCGGAACCGATATTGCCGGGATTTAAACGCAGGCCGTCAACCCCCTGCTCTACGGCAAGCAAGGCCAAGCGGTGACTGAAATGGATATCGGCAATCAGGGGAATCGTAATTTTACTTTTAATTTCAGCCAGAGACAAAGCGGCGGCCTCATCCGGCACCGCGACCCGGATCAGTTCGCACCCGGCCCTTTCCAAACGTTTAATCTGGCCGACCGTCGCCGCCACATCCCGGGTATCGGTATTCGTCATTGACTGCACCGATACCGGGGCCTGCCCCCCGATCTTGACCCCGCCTAATTCGATCTCACTACTTACGCGCCTGGCCTTAAACCCCAAGTTTTCCTTCCCTCCGATTCCGGTTTATATCGACATTTATATCGACAACTATCAGCTACCGCCCACGAAATACCGTAACCCTGAAGCCCGGTAATAACAAAAGCCGGAGTGATATCGTTCAACTGAATAAACTTGTTCGGCAATTTATTGCCGATTAAGTTGTCAAAAAATGTGGTCTGTTCTTAATTCTTCCTTGACTTTACTTATCATAGATGACCCCACAGCTTTAATTTTACCCCGACTCCAATTACACGACCCCAATTACAATTTTTTGCACCTGTTTTCCACA
>WFRP01000129.1 GCA_015486505.1 Pseudomonadota bacterium
CATTATTAATAAGTGGAATGATTGCATAATATCATCTGCTATAGATGCACAATATTTCCACTTATTGAAGTATATCGTTGATAAGCAGAAAAATATTTCCGCTTATCAATTTACTGCTTTATTTCGTAATACTGTTATGGTATACACGGTGTTATTATGGAAAGTCAAACTAAATTTCGGCCTGATCCCAAGTTGAAATTGCTGGATCAGGTGCGTGAGGTGCTCAGGTATCATCATTACGCATACCGTACTGAGCAGACCTATTGTCAATGGGTTGTGCGCTATGTCCGTTTTTTCGGCAACAGTGTTCATCCCCGGGATCTGACGTTCAGGGATGTTGAGCGGTTTTTGTCGGATCTGGCGGTTAATGGCAAGGTATCGGCCTCAACTCAGAAACAGGCCCTGAATGCGCTGGTTTTTCTCTATCGGGAGGTGCTTGATCTTCCTCTGGAGGGGAAGATTCAGCCGATACGTTCAAAAAAATCGGCCAAACTGCCGACCGTGCTTGGTCGTGATGAGATTGAAGCATTCTTTCGTCATATTGATGGAACGCACGCTTTGATGGCAAAGTTGCTCTACGGTTCAGGGCTGCGGCTGATGGAGTGTGTGCGGCTCAGAATCAAGGATGTAGATTTTGATCGCAAGCGGATTCATATATTGGGGAAGGGCGATAAGTGGCGTTCCACGATTTTGCCTGAACCGATAATTCAGGAGTTGCACAGCCATATTGAAAAGGTGAAGTTGCTGCATCGTCGCGATCTTGATGAGGGTTTTGGTGAGGTCTATATCCCGTCGGCTCTTGCCCGGAAATACAGGAATGCGGCATTTGAAACCATTTGGCAGTATGTGTTTCCATCCCGGAAACGCTCTATTGATCCCCGGTCGGGCCGGGAGTTGCGCCACCATGTTCTGGAATCGGGGTTACAGAAAGCGGTGAAAAGGGCCACCCTTAATGCCGGAATCGACAAGCGGGTTACCTGCCATACCCTGCGTCACAGTTTTGCTACGACAATGCTTGAAAACGGGGTTAATATCCGGATGCTGCAGGAGCTGATGGGCCATGCGGATGTCAAGACAACCGAGATTTATACGCATGTAATGGATCGGGATATCTCCCGGCTTTCCAGCCCTCTGGAAGGTATCAATTTTCTATCGGGGAAGAAGCCCCGATTTTAGTACCTTACAGGTTATTTTCGGTTTGAAAAAACAAGAAAATGTTCTGATAAGAGTACTTATTTGCGGGCCGAAAAGGCCCGATTGGGTTGCGGGGATTGTTCCCGCATTAGTACCTTACAGGTTATTTTCTGCACCAAAAAACAAGATTTAATAATCAGAAAATGTTCTGATAAGAGTACTTATTTGCGACCATCGGAAGTGCCCTTGGGTGCGGGCCACAAAGCCCTGTTTGGGTTGCGGGATTTGTCCCCGCATTAGTCTGAAAGTTTGCTGAAAATCAGGGGCCGGTGAGTTCTTTGACGGCTTTGTCGATGCCTTCTAAAGATAGGTGGTGCATCGGGAAGACCTGGCGGATGGCGCTGATGGTGGGGTGGTGCCAGTAGCGTTCGGGCATCGGGTTGAGCCAGACGCAGCGGCGGAAATGTTTGGCAATTTTTTCGAACCAGACGATACCGGCGGTCTCGTTGCGGTCGTAATAATCGATAATGCCGTTTTCCATAAAGAGTTCATACGGGGCCATATGAGCATCGCCGACGAGAATTACCTTGTGCTCCGGGCTAAGCTCCTTGAGGATGTGGGCGGTTGAAACACGCTCGCGGCCGTTGATCTCCGGGCGCAGGTAGTCATAGATCGAGTTGTGAAAATAGTAGTGGTTGAATTCGGCAAAATGGTTGACGGAATTGGCCGCGGAAAAGAGGCGGTCAACCAGTCTGGCGTAAGGGTACATAGAACCGCCGGCATCCATTAAAAGCAGCATTTTGATATCATTTTTATGCTCCGGGCTGAAAACCAGATCGATCTCACCAGCATCTCTGCAGGTTTTGTCGATGGTTTTATCGATATCAAGTTCAAGCCGGGCGCCGGAGCGGCGCAGATGGCGCAGTTTTTTCAGGGCAACCTTGATCTGGCGGACATCGAGGGTGAGATCCCGGCGGTAGCCCTTGAATTTCCTTTCCGCCGCAATCTTTATCGCCATGCCGCCGCCCGCTTCCCCGCCGACCCTCAAACCGCCGGGGTGATAGCCGCCGTGGCCGAAAGGCGAGGTGCCGCCGGTGCCGATCCAGTTACCGCCGCCGTTATGCTCTTCCTTCTGCTCTTTAAGGCGCTCTGCAAACATCTTCTTGACGGTTTCCCAGTCATATTGAGGCAGACCTTTCAAGGCATCGGCGTCAAGTTCTCTTTTTAAGCTCTCCTTGCCGAGCCACTGCCAGAGCTCTGCGAAAATCTCCGGCGGGACTTCGAGACCGGTAAAAAATTCCCGGAAAGCGAGATCATACTGGTCGAACAGGGCTTCACTTTTAACCAGCAGGGCCCGGCTCAAATGATAAAACGAGACCAGGCTGTTGCCGGCAAAGCCGCGCGCCAAAGCCTCCATCAACGCCAGCCATTCGGTCGGCGTGACCATAATCTTATGGGCC
>WFRP01000130.1 GCA_015486505.1 Pseudomonadota bacterium
AATCGAGACTTTTTGGCCCGCACCCAGGGGCACTTCCGCTGGTCGCAAATAAGTACTCTTATCAGAACATTTTCTGATTATTAAATCTTGTTTTTTGGTGCAGAAAATAACCTGTAAGGTACTAATGCGGGAACTAACTCCCGCAACCCAATTGGGCCTTTGTGGCCCGCAAATAAGTACTCTTATCAGAACATTTTCTTGTTTTTTTACAGTTGGAAAAGATTGTTGAAAAAAACAAGAAAATAACCTGTAAGGTACTAATAACCGGAAATCAATAAACAGTCAATATGAACTTGACTTTCGTTGCTACCGGGTTTAGAAGCGTAATTACAAATCCAATTTAATCCAGAAGAACAGGAAGAGCTTCATAATGCAGGAAATCCGATTTCACGGCCGCGGCGGCCAGGGGGCGGTGATTGCCTCGAAAATTCTGGCGCAGGCGCTCTTTTTTGAAGACCGTTATGCCCAGGCTTTTCCCACTTTCGGGGCCGAGCGCCGCGGGGCGCCGGTTGCCGCCTTTGTCCGCAGCGATGACAAATTCATCAATATTCGCAGCCGGATCACAACTCCTGACTTTGTCGTCGTTATGGCGGCCCGGCTGATTGAATCCGTACCGGTTACCGACGGCCTTAAAGAGGGCGGCCTGATGCTTGTCAACAGCGATCTGCCGGCGGCAAAATTCAACTTCGGCAACACCGCCGCTGCCGGGCCGCCGTTTCGGGTAATAACCATAAACCTGAACCGGATTGCGCTGGAATTCGGCCTCGGCACGGAGATTATGCCGTTGATTAACGCCCCCGTACTTGGAGCTTTAGCTAAAGTCAGCGGTCTGGTTAAGCCGGAAAGCCTGATTCGCGCCCTGCCGGATTTTATCCCGGCCCGGCTTGCGGACAATGAAAAAGCTCTCTCCGCGGCTTATGAAAAAGCAGGCAACCAACTATGAATGAATTAAAACATATTACGGCCATTCGCAACGGTGATTTCACCGGGCTGCCAATAGCCGATAAATCCACCGCGATCAATATGACCGGAAGCTGGAAGTTTTTCCGGCCGTTGCTGAAACCGAAAAAAGCCCCCTGCCTTGAGGCCTGTCCTCTGCATATCGAGATTGCCGAGTATATCCGGGAGTTTGCTGCCGGCAATCAGCTTGCCGCTCTGGAAATTCTGCGCCGCGATAACCCGCTGCCGGCCATCACCGGCCGGGTCTGCCCCAATTTCTGCCAGGGTGCCTGTAACCGCACCGAATTTGATGAAGCCCTTAAGCTCGGCAGCCTTGAACGGGCTCTGGGAGATTTCGGCCTCAAGCATCCGCCGATGCTCAACGCAAAAGATACCGGTAAAACGGCTGCCGTCATCGGTTCCGGCCCGGCCGGGCTCGGCGCCGCCGTTTTTCTGGCCCGGGCCGGAGTCAAGGTAACAATCTTCGAAAAAGACTCCGCCCCCGGCGGGCTCTTACGTTTCGGCATTCCTGCCTATCGCCTGCCGCGCCCGATTCTTGACCGGGAAATCGACAATCTGATTGAAAGTTATAACATTGAAATAAAATGCAACCACCGGATAGAATCCGGAGAGCTTACTAAACTGACGGCGGCATACGATACGGTAATTGGCGCGCCGGGACTTTCCCGCTCCCGCATTCCGGCCGACTGGGCTGATATCCCCAAAATCAAAGGCGCTCTCGACTTGCTTAAAGCAATCAGTTGCAACGAAACCATACCGGGGCAAAACTTTGTCATTATCGGCGGCGGCAACGCCGCTCTCGATGCGGCCCGCTCCCTCAAACGGCTGGGAAAAACGGTTAAAATCATCTATCGCCGGAGCCGGGCCGAGATGCCCGCCTACCCTGATGAAATTATGGAATCATTAGCGGAGGGCCTGCTGATTCAGGAAGAGGTTGTCGTCGAAAAAGCAGCGGTTACTGATGACGGATTAAGCCTTAACCTGCACCGGAGCCGCAAAAACAATGGTCAAATCAGCGCCGGAGATTTCCTTGAGACAATCACCTGCGACTTTTTGATTGCCGCGACCGGTCAGGAAAGTACCGGTGATTTTCAGGGTTGCGGCCCGAAATTATTAAAAGCCGGCGATTTTGCCCACGGCGCCGCCTCGGTTGCCGAAGCCCTGGCCTCCGGCCGTCAAGCCGCCGAATCCGCTTTAGAAAAACTCGGGCTCTCAGATGATAATCCGGCCGCAAAGCCAACCGAAAATCCCGAAACCCGCGACCAGGCCCCCATCACTCACACAGCTCTTCATCTTAACTATTATGAGAAAAAACCGGCGGCCACAGCCCCGCGGCTTGACCCGAAAACCCGAATTAAAGATTTTGCTGAAGTCAATTTAAATTTAACTCCGGAGCAGTTAGCCGATGAGGCCCGGCGCTGTCTGCACTGCGGCAGTTGTACCGCCTGCGGCATCTGCTGGTTTTTCTGCCCCGATTTAGCGATCGCGGTAAACCGGGATTTAGAGCACGGCCCGGCCGCAACCCCGATACTTTTTGACTATGATCACTGCAAGGGCTGCGGCCAGTGCGCCGAAGTCTGCCCGCGCGGCGTGATCGAGATGGAGGAAGATCTCTAAATGGAAAAATCAGCCATCCTTCTCGGCAGTGAAGCTATCGCCCACGGCGTCAAACTTTGTCGCCCTCAAGTAATCTCGGCCTACCCGATCACCCCGCAGACCCATATCATTGAAACCCTGTCGGAAATGGTGGATCGCGGCGAACTTGAAAGCCAATTCATCAAGGTTGAATCGGAAATGTCGGCGATTGCCGCGGTTTTAGGTTCGGTTTCAACCGGCAGCCGCTCATTTACAGCCAGCAGTTCCCAAGGGCTGGCGATGATGCACGAAATCCTGCACTGGTTTGCCGGAGCCCGGCTGCCGCTGGTTTTAGTCAATGCCAATCGGGCCTTAGGCGGCCCCTGGAATATCTGGAGCGACCAGAGCGACAGTTTTTCACAGCGCGATACCGGCTGGCTCCAGATCTATTGCGAAACCTCGCAGGAAGCCCTGGATACAATTATTATGGCCTACAAAGCGACCGAACAGCTGATGCTGCCGATAATGGTTATGATCGACGGCTTTATCCTTTCGCATACAATGGAGAGGCTTATGATTCCGGCCCCGGAAATGGTTGATGATTTCCTGCCGCCCTATAAAGCACCCTGTCGGCTTGACCCGGAAAATCCGCTGACTTTCTGCAGCGCGGCCCAACCCGATCTTTTTTATGAATTGAAAAAAAACTATTCTAACACCATGCGGGAAGCCCTGACCCTTATCGCTGCGGTGCAGAATGATTTTGCGTTAAAATTCAAGCGCCGCTATTCTACGGTGATGCATTGTCAGGAAGGGGATAAAAACAGCGATACGGCAATCATCTGCTGTGGCGCTATGACCGGCACCGCCCGGGTCGCGGTTGAAAAGTTAAATAAAAAAGGCACTCCGTTTGATCTTTTCAAACTGCGCCTGCTCCGACCCTTCCCGGTCACGGAACTGGCGGCCGCCCTGCAAGATAAAAAACAGGTAATCGTCCTGAACCGGGCCTGTTCCTACGGGGTCGGCGGCACTTTAAGCCAGGAGATTCGCAGCGCCCTTTATCATCTTGACCAGCGCCCCGTTATTAACGATGTCATAATCAGCCTGGGCGGCAAAGAGGTCTCTCCCGAAACCATCTCTGAAATCGTGAAAAACCGGGAACAGTTATCGGCAGCCGGACCCAACTGGCTGTAACTTATTACTTCAACTTTCTGAGTTAGGTTAAACAACTGATATTTATTGTTAAAATCATTTGCGCGCGATTTTTCTTTGCGTCTTGGCGTCTTGGCGGGAGACAAAAAAGCAGTTATCCCGCAAAGACGTCTATGCCCTTCAGGGTGCAAAGAGTAACAA
>WFRP01000131.1 GCA_015486505.1 Pseudomonadota bacterium
AGAAAATAACCTGTAAGGTACTAATGCGGGAACATATCCCGCAACCCAAACAGGGCTTTTCGGCCCGCAAATAAGTACTCTTATCAGAACATTTTCTGATTATTAAATCTTGTTTTTTGGTGCAGAAAATAACCTGTAAGGTACTAAATTACCAATATGGAGGTTCAAAATATGGATACCAATAAATTTACCCGGAAAAGTCAGGAGGCGATCGCCGCCGCGCAGGAGCTGGCGCTGCGCCGCCATCATCAGCAGATTGAAAATGAACATTTATTATTAGCTCTTTTAGAGCAGCCGGAGGGCCTGGTCCCGAGGCTGCTGGAAAAGATCGGGGTTGCCCCTGAAGCGCTTGCGAATGCCCTGACATCCGAGCTGGCGAAAATCCCGTCCGTAACCGGGGCCGGCAGCGGCGGCCAGGTTTATATGAGCGCCCGTTTAGGCCGGATTTTTGTCAAGGCCAAAGATGAAGCCGATCAATTTAAAGACGAATATGTCAGTGTCGAGCATTTGCTTCTGGCGCTGGTTTCAGCTGACGGTGATGCCCTCGCTAATCTGCTCAAAGACTTCGGTATAAACCGCGAGAAACTTCTGGCCGTTTTAACCGAGGTTCGCGGTCACCAGCGGGTCACCACGCAAAATCCGGAGACCACCTACCAGGCCCTGGAAAAATACGGCACCGACCTGACCAAGGCCGCCGCTCAGGATAAACTTGATCCGGTAATCGGCCGCGATGACGAGATTCGCCGGGTAATCCAGGTACTTTCGCGCCGAACCAAGAACAACCCGGTCTTGATCGGCGAACCCGGAGTCGGCAAAACCGCAATTGCCGAAGGTCTGGCCCAGCGGATATTCGTTCAGGACGTACCGGAAAATCTGAAGAACAAACGTCTGATTTCACTCGATATGGGCGCCCTGATTGCCGGAGCCAAATTTCGCGGTGAATTCGAAGAACGTTTAAAAGCGGTATTAAATGAAGTTAAAGAGGCCGCCGGCGATATCATTCTTTTTATCGACGAGCTCCACACCGTCGTCGGGGCCGGCAAAACCGAAGGCTCGATGGACGCCGGCAACCTGTTAAAACCCCTGCTCGCCCGGGGCGAGTTGCACTGTATCGGCGCCACCACCTTAAATGAGTACCGGCTTTACATTGAAAAAGATGCGGCTTTAGAGCGCCGCTTTCAACCGGTTATGGTCGATCAACCGACGGTTGAGGATACGATTTCAATCCTGCGGGGATTAAAAGAGCGTTACGAGGTTCATCATGGCATCCAGTTTAAAGATACGGCCTTAGTTGCCGCCGCGACCCTGTCGCACCGTTATATCAGCGACCGGTTTCTCCCGGACAAGGCGATTGATTTAATCGATGAGGCCGGGGCCCGGCTGCGCACCGAAATCGACAGTATGCCGAGTGAACTTGATGAGATTACCCGCCGGATTATGCAGCTTGAGATTGAACGGGAAGCCTTAAAAAGAGACAAAGATAAAGCCTCGCGCCAGCGTCTCGAAAAGATCGAGCAGGAACTTGCCGACTGGCAGAGCAAAAGCAAAGCGGTTACCGCCCGCTGGCAGCTCGAAAAAGAGATGATTGCCAACCTCAGGAAAATCGGTAAAGATATCGAGGAAGTTAAGCTCAAAATTGAACGGGCTGAAAGAGAGTATGATTTAAACAAGGCGGCGGAACTCAAATACGACCGGCTCGCCGCACTTGAAAAAGAGCGTGAGGAGGCCCGTAATAAAATTCTCGAAATCCAGAAAAGCGGCCGCGCCCTTCTGAAAGAGGTGGTCGATGAAGAGGATATCGCGAAGATTATCAGCCGCTGGACCCAGATTCCGGTGAGCAAACTGCTTGAAGGTGAACGGGAAAAGCTGCTCCATTTAAATGAGCATCTGCACGAAAAAGTTGTCGGTCAGGAGGATGCCGTTAACGCTATCGCCGATGCCGTAATCCGGGCCCGGGCCGGGATTAATGACCCGCTGCGCCCCTTGGGCAGTTTTATCTTTTGCGGCCCGACCGGGGTCGGAAAAACCGAGCTCGCCAAGGCTCTGGCGGAATTTCTCTTTGACGATGAGAGCAATATGACCCGGATCGATATGTCCGAATATATGGAAAAACACGCGGTCGCCCGCCTGATCGGCGCCCCTCCGGGTTATGTCGGCTACGATGAAGGCGGCCAGTTAACCGAAGCGGTACGCCGCAAACCCTATTCGGTTCTGCTCTTTGATGAGATTGAAAAGGCGCACCACGATGTTTTCAATATCCTGCTCCAGGTTCTGGATGACGGGCGCCTGACCGATTCCCACGGCCGCATTGTCGATTTTAAAAATACGGTCATAATTATGACCTCCAATGTCGGCAGCCACTATATCATCGCAAACCTGGAAAACCGGGAATCATCTGCTGAAAGTACGGCCCAAATCAATAAAACCGTACTTGATGCCTTGAAAAACGAGTTCCGGCCCGAGTTTTTGAACCGGGTTGACGATATTATCGTCTTTCACGCCTTAAAACGTGAAGATCTCGAAAAAATTATCAAAATTCAGCTTAAGGAATTAAGCCAAAGACTGGCGGAGCGGGAGATTACCCTTGAGCTTGACCCTGATGCAATTGCCCTGATTGCGAACACCGGCTACGACCCGGCCTACGGCGCCCGGCCCTTGAAGAGAGCCCTGAAAAACCTGCTCGAAACCCCGCTCGCTTACGAAATAATGGCGGGCAACATCGCTGACGGCGATACGGTTAAGGTTACGGTCGCGGATGGCAAACTGGTTTTTTCAAGCCGGACAAATTAGAGAAAGTAAGCTGAAAATACAAACTGAAGGCAGGCGGCGCCGGCCGGACTTATTGCCGGCCCGCCCGCGCCTGAACCTTTTTTCCACCTGGAGTTTGCACTTTGTCTGATTTTATGCTAGATTGCCGACCTTAACATAGCAGAAGTTAGACTAGCGGTGCGATCGCAGGCCGCGGGCGAAGGATTTAATGCGGGAACAAACCCGCAACCCAAACAGGGCTTTGCGGCCCACAAATAAGTACTCTTATCAGAACATTTTCTGGATATTAAATCTTAAATCTTGTTTTTTGTGCAGAAAATAACCTGTAAGGTACTAATGCGGGAACA
>WFRP01000132.1 GCA_015486505.1 Pseudomonadota bacterium
CAAACTCGTAAAAAGCATCCCAGACCGCTATCGCGGCCACATATATACAAGTAATGTGTATACAAGTAACGTGTATACAAGTAACGTGAGAGGAACTAATGCGGGAACAGATCCCGCAACCAAATCGAGCCTTTTCGGCCCGCAAATAAGTGCTCTTATCAGAACATTTTCTTGTTTTAAAACAAGAAAATAACCTGTAAGGCACTAAATCTGTGTTAATCTGCGTTCATCTGTGGTTTCTATTTTTTTGTTGAACCACAGATGGACACGGATAGACACAGATAAAAATCACATAATTTCCTATAGTTACAAAGCGTTACTTAGAAGACAAGAATGTTCGATGGCTAAGTAAAAAGTTTCATATGCACCCCAAGGGCGCTTTCTTGCTGCGCTCACGGCGGGGGGAACGCAGCTGATGAAGAGTTTTTTACGACGCCATCATAACTTGGAGAGTAGTGAATGTCTACAGCTAAAATGCCGGATAAAAAAAATAGTGACGATGAAGCTCTGAAGCCGGAAGCGAAAAAGGAGAGCGCCGGCTTTCTGGGCCGCCTTTTTGGGCGGCGGAAAAAAGAGCCGAAGCTGCCGCCGGAGAAAATTGAGAAGATTGAGAAGATTGGAAGTGAGGCCGCTGCCGGCAGCGAAGAGAAACTTTTCGAAAAATCGGAGAATCAGGAAACTGATTCAGCGGCAGCGGTTACCGTGACGGCGGCTTCCGGAACTGTTGCCGAAGCCGAAGTTTCCACAGTGCCGCTGCTGGAACCAGAACCTAAACCAGAACCTAAACCAGGACTTAAACCTGAGTCCGAATTTAAGTCTGAACCTGAGCCCGAACCCGAACCTGAGTCCGAGTCTAAACTCGAGCCTGAACCTGAACTCAAGCCCGTATCCGGGCTTGAGCAAAAGCCTTTGCCTGGCCCGCTGCCGGAAGTGGAAGATGATTCCTTCGCGACCGTTGCGCCCGATTCAGCGGCCGATTCCATGGCTGCTCCCGCCACCGATTCTGTGTCCGCAGCCGACATCCGGCCGCAGGGGCTCTTTTCCCGTTTGAAAAAGGGGCTGGCCAAAACCCGGAAACAGTTTGTCGGGACGCTGGATAACCTTTTTTACGGTGATAAAGAGATTGACGAGGAGTTTCTGGAGGAGTTGGAAGAGATTCTTTTAACCTCCGATCTCGGTGTAAAAACCAGTTATCGGCTCTTTTCTCAAATTGAGGAAAAGGTGTCGCATAAAGAGCTTGAGAATCCGGCTCATCTTCGTGATTTTCTCCAAGGAGAAATCGGGACAATCCTCAAACGTTCCGAGGTAGCCTGGGAGATAACCGAAAAACCCTATGTAATTATGACTATCGGGGTTAACGGTGTCGGCAAGACAACAACTATCGGTAAGCTGGCTTCAATTTTTACCAAACAGAAGAAAAAGGTGGTTTTGGGCGCGGCCGATACGTTCAGGGCGGCGGCGGTGGAGCAGCTTATGGTCTGGTCGGAACGGGCTAAAGTGCCGATTATCAAGCAGGGTATGGGGGCCGATCCGGCGGCGGTGGCCTTTGATACGGTTCAGTCGGCCATCAAACGGGAGGCCGATGTTGTCATAATTGATACTGCCGGGCGTCTGCACACCAAGGTTAATTTGATGGATGAGCTGAAAAAAATCCAGCGGGTTCTGGGTAAAGCCCTGCCGGGGGCCCCGCACGAAGTTTTGCTGGTGCTTGACGCCAATACCGGACAGAACGCGATTTCGCAGGCCCAGATGTTTCATCAGGAGATCGGCGTAACCGGTCTGGTTATGACCAAGCTTGACGGTACCGCCAAAGGCGGGGTGATTGTCGGGGTTTGCGATGAGCTTAAAGTCCCGGTGCGCTATATCGGTATCGGAGAGAGCATTGCCGATTTAAGAGAGTTTGATTCCGGTGATTTTGTTGATGCCTTGTTTGATAAGGTGTAAGATTATTTAGTACCTTACAGGTTATTTTCTTGTTTTTTTCGACAGCTTTTTTCAACTGTAAAAACAAGAAAATGTTCTGATAAGAGTACTTATTTGCGACCTGCGGAAGTGCCCTTGGGGTGCGGTCCGCAAGACCCTGTTTGGGTTGCGGGATTTGTTCCCGCATTAGTACCTTACAGGTTATTTTCTGCACAAAAAAACAAGATTTAAGATTTAATAATCAGAAAATGTTCTGATAAGAGTACTTATTTGCGGGCCGAAAAGGCTCGATTTGGTTGCGGGATCTGTTCCCGCATTAGACACCATTGATGACTTCCTTGCCGCTGTTTATCGGTTGCCAATAATGCCACGCGAAACTCAACTTGATACCCACGAAATCGATAAACTTCTGGACGATGATGATTTTATCGATGATTTTGACTTCAGTGAAGATCTGGATGAGCAGTTTGCCGGGGCGGAAGATGATTTAGAGGAAGCAGCGGTTGCGGATGATGCCGCGCCGGCGGCGGATGCCGATAGCGGAGTTGAAGATGAGTTGAATGCGGGGGCCGGCTCTCGCAAAGTCGGTGAACTTGTCGATGAGCTTGATCTGGATTTCGGCGATCTTGAAGATTTTAAGCTGGGCGGCGCGCGAACTGCAACCCGCGGCAGCCGGATTCTGAAGCTTGTTGTCGCTTTGCTGGTTCTGCTCTGGCTGGTTCAGCTTGCCGGGGTAATCTATCTTTTCCGGCGGCCGGTAATTATCCGTGACCGGATTCAGCCCCTGGCGGCGGAAATTTCGGTTAAACCCGCGGTTTCAACCCCTGAACCGGCGGCACCCGCGTCGGTTAAGGCCGCGTCTTTCGATGAACCGGATATCTATGTTTTTACCAACTATGTCAAACTCTATTCACTTGACGGGCTTAAGGTTTTCAGTGTTGAGGTTGAAGTCGTTCAATATCAGAAAACCAGGCGTCTGACGGATGCGGAAAAGGTTTTGCTGAAAGAAAGTCTGCGCCAGGCGCTGGCGGATGCGGTTGCCGATCATATGCGCGAAGAAGTTGTGGATTTGAGTGCGCAGCTTACGGCGCTGATTGTTCCGCAGATCGAGAAATTTTTTATTGCGCGCGGGATTGATCCGAAAGATGTCAAAATCAGGGCGCACAATCCTTATATCGAGTAGATTTAATGTCTGAAAGCAATTTGGCGCCCGACGCGGAATTAATCAAACTTGCCTGGAAAATCGCCCCGGCCTGGGTTGCCTGCTCCGGCGGTATCGATAGCCTCTGGCTTTTCCATTTCCTGAAAAAAATCGCCGAAATTGAGGTTAAGCCGGTTTTTTTTGACCACCCCGGCGTTTATCCCGAGGAGCGCAGCGCGGCTTTGGCGCTGATTTCAGCCGCAGCGGGGATTGTTCTTGATTTTGGTCAAACGGAGATGGCGGCGGTTTGGGCCGGGGTTGCGGAAAAACGCTGTTATCGCTGTAAAAAGTATCTCTTCCGGCGGGCGCTTGCGCAAATGCCGGTGGCGGTAACCCTTTGTGATGGTTCTCATGTTGATGATCAGCCCGCCCGGCGGCCGGGAATGCGGGCTCTGGCCGAACTTGGCATCGTAAGCCCCTTAAGAGAGTGCGGCTGGGATAAAGCCTTGATCCGGGCATCGGCCCGCAAAGCCGGCCTCAAATCCTGGCAGCAGCCGGCCCGGGCCTGTCTGCTCGTTGATGGTAAAATAGAGATTTAATTTAATAATATGAATCGTGATGAACTGAAAAATATCCTGAGTGAACTGCAGCGGGGTGAGCGCCGGGTCGATGAGGTTGTTGATTTTTTCACGCATCTGCCGTTTCGCGATCTCGGAATCGCTCATCTGGATACGCATCGGTGCCTACGTTCGATAATGGGGGAGGTGGTTTTTGCTTTAGGCAAAGAGGTTGCTGAAATTGAAATCATTCTGAACGGCTTATTGGAATATGAAAAAAATATTCTGGTAACCCGGCTTGATCCGGAAAAAGCCGCGCTTTTACAGCCTCAATTCCCCGAATTTGAATATTGTGCCGCCGGGCAGTATATGGTGAAAACCGGTCAGGAAATTAATTCTCAGGGCCGCGGCCCGGTTCTTTTGGTGACGGCCGGAACCTCCGATCTGCGGGTGGCCTGTGAGGCTGAGATTACTTTGAAAATGATGGGCCAGAGATGCGAAAAGCTGGTTGATGTCGGGGTCGCCGGGATTCATCGGCTTCTGGCTTATCGGGAAAAACTTGCGCAGGCTGAAGTTTTGATAGTTATTGCCGGAATGGAAGGGGCGCTGCCCAGTGTGGTTGCCGGGCTGGTCGATAAACCGGTAATCGCGGTCCCGACCAGTGTCGGTTACGGCACCGCGTTCGGCGGGGTTGCCGCCCTGCTCGGTATGCTCAATTCCTGCGCCGGCGGCGTCGGGGTTGTCAACATCGACAACGGCTTCGGCGCCGCCTACCTCGCCGGTCTGATTAACCGAAAATAAGCCCGACCGCAAAACTCTCAGCTTTGAGCTTTGGGGTCAGGCTTGACTTATGG
>WFRP01000133.1 GCA_015486505.1 Pseudomonadota bacterium
AGAAAATAACCTGTAAGGTACTAATGCGGGAACATATCCCGCAACCCAAACAGGGCTTTTCGGCCCGCAAATAAGTACTCTTATCAGAACATTTTCTGATTATTAAATCTTGTTTTTTGGTGCAGAAAATAACCTGTAAGGTACTAAATTAATCTGGAGAATTTGCTGAATTTACAGCATAACTTATAATAAGGAGGAGAAGACTATGAACTGTAAGCGATATATTTTAGGCATCCTGGTAATCCCATTTCTGTTTTTCAGCTTGTTTCTATCGACGGCGGCGGCCAAGCCTTCTCCCTGTGAAGATTGTCATATCAAGTTGAATCCCGGTATCGTCAAAGATTTTAATCGCGGCAAGATGGCCAAAAACCTTACCTGTAAATCCTGCCACGGCAAAGATCATATGAGTGCTGACGACGTTGACAAGGCCAAACTGCCGACGATTAAAACCTGCAAAAGATGTCACTCCAAACAGGCGAAGCAGTATATGAGCGGCAAACATGCCTTAGGCCTCTTACCGATCACGGCTTTCCCGGGTTTTGCCCACCAGCAGCCCCAGGCTTTTATTGCCGGACAGAAGGGTTGCAACGGCTGTCACAATTTAGGGATTACTGATGAAAAAGTACGGGATTCAACTGCAGCCCGTAAATATTATAAATACGGTATGGACTGTCAGAATTGCCATACCCGGCACGCGTTTTCAAAAGCTGAAGCCCTGCAGCCGGAAGCCTGCAACAGCTGTCATACCGGTTTTGATCACGCCCAGTGGGAGATGTGGTCACATTCCAAGCATGGCGCCGCCTACAACACTGATCGCAAGGCGCATCGGGGGCCCACCTGTCAGGACTGCCATATGGACAAAGGCGATCACCGGGTTATGACTGCGTGGGGCTTTTTAGCTCTCAGACTGCCGGAAAGTGATAAAGAATGGATGGGCTACCGGGTCACGATTCTTCAAGCCCTGGGGGTGCTCGATAAAAACGGCAAACCGACCGCCCGGCTTAAGGTTGTCAAAGCCGCGAATCTGGCCCGTCTGGACAAGGCGAGTTGGGATCAGGAACGGGATCGTATGGAGAAGATCTGTCAGCAATGCCATTCCGCCAACTTTGCCAAAGAAAATTTAAAGAATGCTGATTTGATGATTAAGGCGTCAGACAAGATTTTTGCCGAAGCTATTAATGTTGTGGCCGACCTCTATAAAGATGGCATCATCAAAAAAGATACGAATCAGGCGACTTTTCCCTATCCTGACCTTCTGACCTTTTACGAAGTTAGGACCCCGATTGAAGAGAGCCTTTATACCATGTTTATGGATTATCGCATGAAAACCTATCAGGCGGCATTTCACGGTATGCCGGATTACACCACCTGGTATGGCTATGCCGAAATGAAGAAGACTCTGGTTGATATGAAGGAGATGGCCGAACAGATGCGGCTGAACCAGAAAAAATAAACGGTTTCATTGCTTAGAGCTCAACCGAACAGGCCGCACGATGCGGCCTGTTTGGTTTTCCCGGCGCTTATTTCCGGCCCTGGGATACCTTCTAAGTAACGTTTTCTAACTAATTGAAATTATTAAAATTTTATCTGTGTCTATCTGTGGTTCAACCAAAAAATAAAGTAACTATTCAGCCGAATCCGGGGTCGGGCGCGGTTTTTCTCCGCTAGGCGTTAAGATTTCTGTTTTTCCTTTAAGCTCGCTGCGCCCGCCTTGCAAAACTCGCTTACGCTCAAACAGTTGCAATGCTGATGGGCTCGCGCTCGCTTCCGAAAAACAACGAAATCGTTCCCGCAACCGCTTACGAAAAACCACCCCCGCCCCCTCCAGAAGGTGGGGGGTAAAATTTGGCTGAATAGTTACAAAATAGAAACCACAGATGAACGCAGATTAACTAAGATTTAGTTCCGCTCACGTTTCTTGTATATATGTGGCCGCTATAGCGGTCCGGGATGCAAATAAGTACCTTCAAGAAATGTTCTGTAAGGTACTTATTTGCGACCATCGGATTGCCCCCGGGTACGGGCCGAAAAGGCTCGATTGGGTTGCGGGATCAGTTTCGGTTTGAATCAACCTTCGAAATAACAATTACAGGCAAGACCATCCAAACTATACCGTTTTCCAATTTAGCCCTAGCTTTCATTCCGGTTTTTGTTGTTATTGCTATCATCTGGAAATGGAATACCGGTTACAAAAGCTCTCTGCACGCGATCTCGCGTATGCTGACCCAGCTTTTGCTGATCGGTTATTTCCTGGTCTACATATTCAAAACCGACAGCGCCCTGATTATTGTTGCCGTACTTACAGTCATGCTTTTTTCATCAAGCTGGATTGCTTTACGCACCTTAAAAATGCCGCGCAAGACCTTGTATTTTAAATCCCTCGGCGCAATTGCCCTGGCGGGGATTTTGATTCTCTCCCTGGTAACCCAGGGCGTCCTCAATCTTGCCCCCTGGTATCTGCCGAGTTATGTAATCCCGCTGGCGGGGATGATTTTTGCCAATGCCATGAACAGCGTCAGCCTCGCCGGGGAACGCCTGGAGGCTGAAACCAGTCGCGGAATCCCCTACCTGAAGGCCCGGGTGATTGCCCTTAAAGCCGCACTCATACCGATAACCAATACATTGTTTGCGGTCGGCCTAGTGTCGCTGCCGGGAATGATGACCGGCCAGATTCTATCGGGCGTTTCACCATTAATTGCCGTGCGCTATCAGATTATGGTAATGTGTATGGTTTTCGGGGCGGCAGGAATCGCGGCCGCCCTCTTTCTGGTTCTGGTCAAACCCGACTTTACAAATGAGAATAAACTGTCGGCAACTGATTAAATCGCAAATTTACCCCTCCCCGGAAAAATGATGTCCAGAAAAACTATTTTGACGGTCAATACCCCGGTCCCCCGGCTTGACCGCTTCCTCCACCAGCAATACCCGGCGCTTTCAACCAGGCGCTGGAAGCAGGCATTAACCGACGGCAGGATTTTTGTCGATGAACGCCGCGCTAAAAAAGGCAGTTCCTTACGCCCGGGCCAGACTATATCTTTTGCGCCCGAACTGATCGAAGAATTGACGATCAAGCTCCGGCCGGCAGCGCTGCCTGAGTTGGAGATACTTTATCAGGATGACCGACTGCTGGCCCTGAACAAACCGGCAGAGTGCCACACCCATCCTCTATCCGACGCCGAAACCGAAACTTTAGCCAATCATCTGCTTGCAAAGTTCCCCGAACTTGCCGGGGTCGGTGAATTCGGGCCGCTGCAGCCCGGCTTGCTCAACCGCCTTGATTACTTAACTTCCGGTATTGTTCTGGCAGCCCGCTGTAATCCTACCTGGCAAAAACTGCGGCAGCAGTTTATCCAACATAGAATCCGCAAAGAATATCTGGCTGAGGTTTCCGGCATTCTCGAAAGCAAACTGGTTATTGAAAATGATTTAACCCACGATCTTAAGGACCGGCGGCGTATGCTGGCAACCCCGCCGGCACAGCCCTGCCGCGGCACCTATCCGGCTAAAACCGAAATTTTCCCTCTGAATATTTCATCCGCCAAAAACCGCAGCCGGGTGCGGCTGATTATGTACAGCGGCGTTATGCACCAGTTACGCGTCCACCTGGCCGCGTGCGGGCACCCGATAATCGGCGACCCCCTCTACGGCGGCTCGGAGGCCTTGCAAAATCATCAACCTGAAAATCATCAACCTGAAAATCATCAACCTGAAAATCATCAACCTGAAAGTAATGACCTGGCCGCAGCCGATCATCTGCGTCTCCATTGCGCAAAAATGACTCTGGCTGACGGCCTTGTCATTGAAGCGCCGCTGCCGGAATGGGCCTGCACAAAATGACGAAAAAAGCGCCGCGGAACCGGACTCTCACCCTTAATGAAAATGAAAAAGCATCACTTTTACAAAATGTCCTCACCCTGAACTCCCCTTGTACGCCACTGACAATTAAGGATCGAATAATCAACCAGGATATTTTCGCCTGCCTTGATTTGCTGCCGCCGGCCTTCATCGACCTGCTGATCATTGACCCGCCGTATAACCTGAACAAACAGTTTGCCGGCCACAAATTTACCCGCAAATCCGAACTCGAATATCGGGACTGGCTCTATTTGTGGCTGCCGCGACTGCAAAGATGCCTGAAAACCACGGCATCGCTATATGTCTGCTGTGACTGGCAGTCATCAACGGCAATGCAAAGCGTTCTTGCCGAACATTTCATTATCAGAAACCGGATTACCTGGGAGCGGGAAAAGGGCCGCGGGGCCAAAAACAACTGGAAGAACTGCTCCGAAGATATCTGGTTCTGCACCAGGGCGAACGACTACTATTTTGCCGTCGATGCGGTAAAACTCAAACGTAAGGTTGTCGCCCCCTATCGCAATCCGACAGGCGCCCCCAAAGACTGGCAGGAAACCGCCACCGGCAATTACCGGCTGACTTTCCCCTCAAACCTGTGGACGGATATCTCCATACCTTTCTGGTCAATGCCGGAAAACACCGAGCATCCGACCCAGAAACCGGAAAAATTGCTGGCCAAATTAATCCTGGCAAGCTCCAAACCCGGTGATTTCGTTTTCGATCCCTTTCTGGGATCGGGTACAACTGCGGTGGTTGCCAAAAAACTGGGCCGTCATTTCTCCGGCATTGAAATTGAGCCGGATTACTGTGCGCTCACGCTTAAACGCTTAAATCAGGCCGACACCAACAAAGATATCCAAGGTTATCACGACAACTGCTTCTGGGAGCGCAACAGCTTAATAGAGCAGAAAAAACGCCGCAAATACCCATAAGTCAAGCCTGACCCCAGGCCCCAGCGGATTAAATTAACTTTTACGGAACTTCACCGCTGGAATAATGCACAGTAAAATTGGCGGTATTTCGTTAAATAGAGAGAAGTTCAACAGCATCTTTTCATTTTCTCATTTCTCCTTTTAATCCAAGTTAATACGAAAACCCGAAAAAATCATAGGCGAGGGCGGCGGTGGAGCGGTTGCCGTTGGCAAGGTAGGGGGCTGGCAGATCAAACTGATTAAAATCGGTGACATTGGCTGGCAGGGTTGCTTTAATTGAAAAAGGTGAAAATCCGTGAATCTCAAGAATTATAAAGTCATTGAACACAGGCAGGCCGGATTTCAAGTATCCGCTCAGAGCTATCTGATCACCGCTGTCGCTTTTTAATACCAACAGGGCTTCAATCGCAACGGCTTCCGGCTTGGAATCAGGCCATAAAGCGGGATTTTTCCGCATCTCGGCCCGCAGCAGAGCCCGGCTCTCCAACAACACTCGCAGTTGACGCTGATAGATGAGCAGATCGATACTTCCAGGGTCAATCTCAGGCGCGGCGGCATCCTGATAAGCCTTGCGGCTGAAATGAGATTTCAGAACCAGCAGCCAGGACTTCTGCTTTTGCGTTTGCTTTAGGGCCGGAGCTTTCAGCGCCGCAGCCGCTGCCGCCGGGATATTCCGGGAAACAATAAACTCGAACTTCCGCAGTCGGCTGGCGGTTAACCGGGTCCGCATCCACGCTCCCAGGCCGTCAAAAAAATTCTTCTGATAATCAGTCAGATTATCGCTGAAAATTTTAATCTCCGGCTTTATTTTCTCCGGCGGCACAATTTTAACCAGAGAATTGAAGATCCAGCCCCGCCGGCCGCTATCAGTTTCGATGTAAAGCCAGCCGAAGCGCTCTTTGAATATTTTAATCCGCTCCCGACGCCGTAAAGTAAAAATCTTAGGACTGTTTTTATCCGGATTTTTGCGAACGTTGGCCAGGACAACCCGGACAACCCCCCACTCGTTCCCGCCTGCGGCAGCCCGGCTTAAAGCAACGCGACTGCCAAGCAGTCCCGAACCGAGCAGGAAAATCAGTAAAATTTTGTTAAAAAACCGCACCCGCAAAAACTCCTTCAGGTTATTTTAGAGAGAGAGAAAGCAATTCCTGACAGGCACGGCCGATTTCGGCATATTCCTCCGGAAAGATCGTCCGCGGATCAAAAACCAGCCAGTCATCGACAATCCGGACAACCACCGGCAGAGAGCGCGTCCGCAGATACACTTCCAGCCGGGTCGCGCTCTGTCCCGGAACCCGCAGAAAAAGAGCAAAGGTATCAAGTTCGACCATCGGCAGGGCCCCGCCGCCGGCCCGGGAAACCGCGGCCGCGACTTTCATCTCCAATTTTGCCGCTTTTAAACCGCAGGAACTCTTAATTACCCGCCGTAACCTTTGCGCCTGTTTTTTCAAAGCAGCGGTTCCGGCCGTCAACATTCGCAGGGTCGGCACCTGTTCGATCACGGTCGCCGGATCAAGATAACATTTGAGCACCGCTTCGAGACCGGCCAGCGTCATTTTATCGATCCGCAAAGCCCGGTTTAAAGGATGTTTTTTCAACTTTTCAAGCAAATCTTTGCGCCCGACAATAATCCCGGCCTGGGGTCCGCCCAGAAGCTTGTCCCCGCTGAAAGTGGCCAGAGCGACCCCGCTTGCCATAGTTTCGGCAACCGTCGGCTCGCCCCGCAAACCGAAAGGTTTAAGATCGAGAAGATTACCGCTGCCGAGATCCTCAATCACCGGCAGCTCATATTTTTGTCCCAGCGCCACCAGATCCCGCATTTCCGGCCGGCCGGTAAAACCGGTCACCCGATAATTACTGGTATGTACTTTCAGCAACAGTGCGGTTTCCTCATTGATTGCGGCCTCGTAATCTCCCAAATGGGTCCGGTTAGTGGCTCCGACTTCGCGTAAGACAGCGCCGCCCTGAGTTACGATCTCGGGGATGCGAAAAGCACCGCCGATTTCGACCAACTCTCCGCGCGAAACCACAACTTCACGCCCCGCCGCCAGCGCCGACAAGGCCAAAAGAACGGCTCCGGCATTGTTGTTAACCACCATTGCCGCTTCGGTAGCACACAAACGACAAAGCAGAGCTTCAACATTGACGTAGCGAATACTGCGCGCACCTCTATCTAAATCATATTCGAGGTTGGAGTATCCGGCCGCCACCGCCGCAATCTGCCGCACCGCCGCTGCCGGGAGTGGTGAACGCCCGAGATTGGTATGAATCACAACCCCGCTGGCATTAATCACTTTTTTCAGGGCCGGGGCCAGAAAATCAATAAGTTTTTGCTCCAGCCGGGGCCAGAAAACCGCTTCCGCCAGCATCGCTTTCACCGGCCGCTCATTAAGCAGCACCTTCGCTTTTACTTCCGCCAACAGTTCCCGAATCTGTCCGGCGACCACCGGCCGGGGGAAACGCGGTATCAGGCCCCGCTTTGCGCCCTCTCGCAGAAGCTCATCGACGGCCGGCAGCTGCGCCAATTCCGACTGCAATTTTTTATTCTTGAGCTCTCCTCCCGATTTTACGGCAACCATAATCCCCGACCTTTTCTAATTATTTCAAGGGTCCCTTCATTTTGCAAGTCCCTTTATTCCTCACACTTAACCTTGTCCGCCACCTTCTCGCGGCAAATATCGCGAAAGTTATTGACACCAATAAAAAACTCGCGCATCATAATTACCCAATAGTAATAACCTTTCGGGGTCAGAGAAAGCTGATCCCCCTCCTGCTTCAACGCCTTAAGCCCCTTAAACAGGGCCAACTCCTTCCAGAGCGCCGCGCTGAAAAAATTGCCGTAGCGGCGTCTGACCGCCGCCATATCAATTTTGGTCCCGAAAAGTTTGATCATAAAATCATAACGCATACGTTCCAAAAGGGAAAAATCCTTGCAGAAAGCAACCGCCGGCTGCTCCTTCTCCAGTTTATCACAATACTCCTCAACCGAAAAGGTATTGGCCATAATTTTGCCATTGAGATAGCTGAAGGAGCCGCTGCCAACCCCTAAATACTCGTCATAATCAACAATATACTCATCAATCATCGTCCCCTGCCGCGAGAAACACCAGGCCGAGCCGGTATTGTAATCGGAGGCCAGCTGCTTAAAAATCTCCTGATAATAGAGCTTCTCGCGCCCGTAATCAACTTTGCCCAGGGTTTTGCTGATAATTTTTTCCGTCACCGTCGAAACCATCAGCGGGTAGAAGGTCACCTGGTCCGCCGGCATACCCTTGATAATTTCGAGATCCCGCTGCAGCGATTCCAGGGTCTGCGACGGGAAATTGAAAATCATATCGACATTCAGGGTATCAAAAACCCCGTGATAATGCTTCAACCGGGCCTCAATCTCGGCGCCGCTGCCGTATTTATGATAACGCTCCATCGCTTTGAGCAGGGTATCATCAAAACTCTGCACTCCGACCGAAAGCCGGTTGACCCCGGCCTGCCGCAGCGTATCGACAATCTCATCGGTCAAGTGGTTAGGATTGGTTTCAACCGAGATTTCCCGCACCGGAAAATTCGCGCGGATAAGCTGCAGGGTCTCAGCCAACTCCTCCGGCAGCACCGTCGGCGTGCCGCCGCCGACATAAACCCCGGTGCATTTGAAATCATAATCCCGATAAAGTTTAATCTCCCGCTGTAAAGCGGCGAAATAACGCCGGGCCCGCTCCGCCTGAAATTTGTAACGGTTAAAAGAACAATAGGGACACAGCTCTTCGCAAAAAGGAATATGCACATAGAGAAGATACTCTCTTTCAGAATGGCCGTGCGCCAACTTCTGCAGGTTAAACTCAGCAAAAGTCAGGTAACGCTGGTTAAGATGACGCAGAACTTTCGTCATCGCGGTTTCTATAATCATAAGTCAATCCTTCAAATCTGAGTTTAGTACCTTACAGGTTATTTTCTTGTTTTAAAACAAGAAAATGTTCTGATAAGAGCACTTATTTGCGGGCCGCAAGGCCCTGTTTGGGTTGCGGGATTTGTTCCCGCATTAGTACCTTACAGGTTATTTTCGGTTTGAAAAAACAAGAAAATGTTCTGATAAGAGTACTTATTTGCGGGCTGAAAAGCCCTGTTTGGGTTGCGGGAGCTGTTCCCGCATTAGTACCTTACAGGTTATTTTCGGTTTGAAAAAACAAGAAAATGTTCTGATAAGAGTACTTATTTGCGCCCAACGGATTGCCCTTGGGGTGCGACCATCGGAAGTACCCTTGGGTGCGGGCCGAAAACTTTCTTTTGGGTTGCGGGATCTGTTCCCGCATTTGCGCTTTATCTGCACGATATTTCATTGTATGCGGTTATAATGGTTGGCTGGTTCCAAATCGCCACCAGCAACCGCGACCGCAACCGCAACCGCAACCGCAACCGCAACCGGATATAGCAAGTCACCGCCTGCATGTCTACAAAAAAGCATTCCCGCCCTTTTGTTTTTCAAGAACTTCAAACTTCTATTCCAGCCGGGTTATCCCTTGTGAAAATAACTGTTTTCGTTTGACATCAAGGGAAAAATTGTTTATGAAGAAAGGTATAAGAGAGGAATAGATGAAATTACCTATAGCCCTATTTTGACATTTACTGAAGGAGTATTTTCATGGCGGTTATCACGATTTCCAAAGAATTTGCTTCAGGCGGTCTTAACATCGCCCGGGATCTGGCGGAAAAGATTAACCATGACTATCTGGATAAGGAGATTGTCAAACAAGTAGCTGATGAAGCCCAGGTTTCACACCAGGAAGTCAGAGGCTTTGAAGCAGAGGGCCATATAAATCTCCGCGCCCATCTTTCACGTATAATTGATCTCGACATTTTCAAGGGGAGCCGTGAATTTGAAACAACTGAAGTCGAAACCGGCTATGATGAGCGTGATAAAATCCCCTATTCTTTCGACACCCAGGGCTGGATCGACAGTGATATCTATCGCGATATGATCTGCAAAATCATCTCCGAACTCGGCCAGCGCCCCAATGTAATTATTGTCGGCCGCGGCGGCCAGTGTATCCTGCAGGACCTAAGTGATGTTATCAACATCAGAATTGTCGCGAACCTGCCGGATCGCATTGCCCGCCTGAAAAATGAGAATCCGGATTTAAGTGACCAAAAAGCCCGGGAACTGATTGAAACAATGGATAAAAAGAGTCAGGAGTACATCAAATTCTATTTCAAACAGGACTGGAATGACCCGAAACTCTACGACATCGTCATTAACACCAGCCGCGTCAATGATAAAAAAATTGTCGGCTGGCTGGCGTCTTTCTGTCAATAATTCAATAATTTGGACGAGTAAAAAAACAAAGTGCCTTGATAAGCAGAATGCGGGAACATTTTCTTGTTTTTACAGTTGAAAAAACTGTCGAAAAAAACAAGAAAATAACCTGTAAGGCACTAATTTTTTCACGGTACACATCAGATTTAACCTTAAAGAAAAAAGAAACAAAACAGCCCGTTAGGTAGCGGCAGCCGCCGCGATACTTAACCCCGCTTGGATCTTCAACATAAGCGAAGACTGGGACGGTCGGACTTAATTTTGTTAGCTTAAGCATTTCTGCGCTATCAAGTTGGCCTGCCTCTTTAGTTCGAGGTGGGCTTTTTTATCTGCAAATACAATAATTTACCCATTACCTCAAGGAATATTTTCATGGCTGAAACCGTAAGCACTTTAACCCTTGCTGAAATGAAAAGTGCAGGTGAAAAAATCACGATGGTCACCGGTTACGATTACCCTTCCGCCCGCCTTCTCGATCAGAGCGGTATTGACACGATTCTGGTCGGTGACTCGGTCGGGGTCGTGGTTGCCGGTTATAAAGACACGCTGCCGGTAACCGTTGATGAAATGATCTATCACGGCCAGGCCGTTGTCCGCGGCACCGAACGTGCTCTGGTAATCATCGATATGCCCTTTATGAGTTATCAGATAAGTATTGAAGATGCCAAACGCCAGGCCGGCCGGATCATGAAAGAGACCGGGGCCGGGGCCGTAAAGCTCGAAGGCGGAATTGCCATGAAAAAGACCATCAAAGCCCTGGTCGAGATCGGCATTCCGGTCTGCGGCCATATCGGTCTGACTCCGCAGGCGGTCAACCAACTTGGCGGTTTCAAAATCCAGCGCGAAAAAGAACGCCTGCTTGAAGACGCTCAGGCGGTTGCCGCCGCCGGGGCCTTCGCGCTGGTTATTGAGTGCGTACCCGCTGAAATTGCCGGGGAAGTCACTAAAACGGTTGCCATCCCGACCATCGGTATCGGCGCCGGTAACGGCTGTGACGGCCAGGTTCTGGTTTTACACGATATGCTCGCGCTCTTCGACCGTTTTCGGCCTTCTTTTGTCAAACAGTATGCCGACCTCGGCGCCGAGACGAAAAAAGCGTTGCGGGAATACAGCCGCGAGGTCAAGGCCGGAATCTTCCCCGGAGCCGAGCACTCGTTCAAGTAGCTGCTACATCTCAACGGCGGTCCAGGGAGACAATTTATAAGGAAGCAATTTATTATGGAACAGATTAACCGCAGTCAAAAAATGCAGGATTTTGCCCGGAAAAGCCGTCACGGCGGCAAAAGCATAGCTCTGGTCCCGACTATGGGCTTTCTCCATGAAGGTCATCTTGAACTGATGCGCCGGGCCCGGAAAAATGCTGATCTGGTAGTGGTTTCCATCTTCGTCAACCCGATCCAGTTCGGCCCTGGTGAGGATCTCGACCGCTACCCCCGCGATCTTGAAGGAGATCTTGACAAATGTAAGAAAGTCGGAGTCGATGTCGTTTTCACTCCGACCCCGGAAGATCTTTATCCCGAACACTTTCAAACCTCGGTTGCGGTCAGTGAGATAACCAAAGTTCTCTGCGGCGCCAGCCGCCCGGGCCACTTCCAGGGAGTGACCACGGTTGTCGCTAAACTTTTCAATATTACCTTGCCGGATTTTGCTTTTTTCGGGGAAAAAGATTTTCAGCAACTGGCGGTTATCCGCCGGATGGTGATCGACTTGAATTTCCCCTTGAAAATTATCGGGGTTCCGATCGTCCGGGAAAAAGATGGCCTGGCAATGAGTTCCCGCAATGCCTACCTGTCCGACAAGGAACGCGCCGCGGCACCGGAACTCTACAAAGCCTTGACCTGTGCCCGGGAACTCTTCGCCCAAGGCTGTAAAGACTGTGAGAAGCTCTGCCGGGCCGTTTCCGAACAGCTTGACAAGAATATTGAAACTGATTTTAAAATAGAGTATATCGAAATTTATGACTCCAGCAACCTGACTGTATTAGAGGGTACCATCACGACCGCGGCCACCATTCTGATAGCAGCTCATTTCGGGAAAACCCGTTTAATTGATAACCTGCAACTCTAAATCCGGCTATTAAATATCGAGGACCAGATTTATGTTACTCACTATGTTTAAAGGCAAAATTCATCGGGCTACGGTTACCGATGCCAACCTCTCTTATGAAGGCAGTATCACCATTGACAAAACCCTGCTCGAGGCCTCCGGCATTCTGCCCTATGAACAGGTTCAGATTTACAACCTGACGAACGGGGCCCGTTTCACCACCTACGTTATTGCAGGTGAATACGACAACGGCGAAATCTGCATCAACGGCGCCGCCGCGCGTCTGGCCCGCAAAGGCGATATGGTTATCATCGCCGCTTACGCCGCCATGACTGCCGAAGAAGCCCGGGATTTCAATCCGAAGAATATTCTGGTGGACATCAAAAACCGGATTGTCAACCAATCCGTCAAATAGTCATTCTCTAATTCAATCTCCCGACAAAAAAGCCCGACTCCTTTATAAAAAATAAGGGGTCGAGCTTTTTTGTTATTTTACCGGGGGGGTCGCCTTAGTACCTTACAGATTATTTTCCGCACCAAAGAACAAGATTGATGGACCCGTAAAAAGTATTTCCCAAGAACTTCAGACACAATATGTTGTGTTTTTTAATACCTACAATCACTATATGTAGTGGTTGAAAATTTTTCTCCGGAGTTTTTACGAGGGCATCAAGATTTAATAATCAGAAAATGTTCTGATAAGAGTACTTATTTGCGGGCCGGTAACTTTCTTTTGGGTTGCGGGACTTGCCCCCGCATTAGCATTGCAACTGTTTGAGCGTAAGCGAGTTTTGCAAGGCGGGCGCAGCGAGCTTAAAGGAAAAACAGAAATCTTAACGCCTAGCGGAGAAAAACCGCGCCCGCCCCGGATTCGGCTGAATAGTTACAAGTTAAGCAGGGTTTTGCTTTAATTTTGCTCCGGCAAATACCCATAAGTCAAGCCTGACCCCAAAATTGGGGCCATAGTTTGGGGGTGAGCAGTGAATTTTGGTTGATTTTTACCCAGCAGATGATGTAGAAGGGCTCCTTTCCCTGATTTTTCGAACTGGGTTATTTCAAAGTATTTTTGTCAGAAATTTTAGTTGATGAGGTTTTAAAATGAATGTTTGGGCTAAAGCAACGGAAATATTTATCTTTGGTTTTTCGTCAGTATTCTTTGTTTTGGGGGCGCTCTCCCTCACGGTGGTACTTACTCGGGTTTTAATTGAAAAGTTCGCTGACAACCGCAAAAAATAACCGTCCACTAAATAAAAATTCGGCTTTTTTGAATACACTTCATTGTTTTTTCAGGAGTTTATTATGGCAAATACGTTGTTTGAGTTTATTAATTCCATGGGTCTCTACCATTTGACGATCGGCAATCTGATAATGTGGGCCATCGCTTTTATTCTGGTGTTTCTGGCTATTCGCAAAGGCTATGAACCGTTACTGCTGCTCCCGATCGGTTTCGGGGTATTCGTCGTCAATCTGCCGTTGACCCATCTGATGGAAAACCATAATATCCTTCACATTTTCTATCATTATGGCCTGGAATGGGAACTGATCCCGCCGATCATCTTTCTCGGGCTTGGAGCCATGACCGATTTCGGTCCGGTAATCGCCAACCCGAAGACCCTGTTGCTGGGTGCGGCGGCCCAGTTCGGGGTTTATGTCGCTTTCTTTTTCGCCATCGGCTTAGGGTTCACGATTCCCGAAGCCTGTTCAATCGGAATTATCGGCGGAGCCGATGGGCCGACAACTATTTTTACCACCGTATCCCTGGCGCCGCATCTGCTGGGGGCGACTGCGGTTGCCGCCTACTCTTATATGGCTCTGGTCCCCGTCATTCAGCCACCGATCATCAAGGCTCTGACCACCAAAAAAGAGCGATTGATCCGAATGAAGCAGTTACGTCCGGTTTCCAAACGGCAGAAAATTATTTTCCCGCTGGTCACCTGCGGTCTGGTCTGTCTCTTTGTCCCGGCGTCCGCCGCTTTGATGGCAATGTTTATGCTCGGTAACTTTTTTCGTGAGTCCGGTGTGGTTGAGCGTTTGAGCGGGGCGGCCCAGAATGAACTGATGAATATCGTTACTATCTTTTTGGGAATCGCGGTCGGCGGCACCATGAACGCGGAAGCGTTCCTTAATCCCAAAGCCCTGATGGTTTTCGGTATGGGCCTTATCGCTTTCTCCTTCAGCACCATCGGCGGGCTGCTGCTGGCAAAATTGATGAATCTTTTCTCCAAAGAGAAAATAAACCCGATGATCGGCGCCGCCGGCGTTTCCGCCGTGCCGATGGCGGCCCGGGTCGTACAGAAAATGGGGACCGACGAGGATCCGCGCAATTTTCTTCTGATGCATGCCATGGGGCCGAATGTGGCCGGGGTTATCGGTACGGTTGTTGCCGCCGGCGTCTTTTTGACTATGGCTCATTAAGAAATTTTTCGCACAATTCATCAAAAACATGCCTGTTGATGAAAAAACTTCGCGAGAGTGGCGGAATTGGCAGACGCACTAGACTTAGGATCTAGCGGTATAACCGTGGGGGTTCAAGTCCCCCCTCTCGCACCATTTTTTCATTGCCGGAGGCAACGAAAACCCGTATAATAAATTTACAAGAAATCGTAACCGTAACCGACAGATTGACGGCAACCTTTCCGGGAACCCTGAAATTGACCGCGGCAGTAAAAAGAGGCTAAGTTCAATGAGTGTCACAATCAACGAAATCAATACTGTAAAAAAAGAGCTCCTGATCAATATCGGGGCTGAACAAATCGAAAAAAGCCTGAATAAAGCTTATAAAAAGACGCAGAAAAAAGCCAAAATCAAAGGATTTCGTCCCGGTAAGGCGCCGCTGAATGTCGTCAAACGCCTCTACCGTGAACAGATTCGAATGGAGGTTATGGAAGATCTGCTGCAGGAAGCTTACAGCGACGCTTTGCAGGAGAATGACATTGCACCGCTAATCGCTCCGGAAATTAAAGATGTCTCTTTCCCGGAAGATGACAGCTCCTTGAGTTTTTGCGCCGTGGTTGAAGTTCTGCCGGAAATCGAGATTGCCCCCTTCGATGATATTGAACTTGAAAAACGCTCGACTGAGGTTACTGAAGCCGAGGTTGATGCCGAGATTGAAAAGTTACGTCAGAGTATGGCCCAGTTCAAGACCATCGACGAGCGTCCGACTCAGGATGGCGATATCATCGAAATTGATTTTACCGGCCGTCTTGACGGGGTGGAATTTGCGGGCGGCAGCGCCGAGAATTTCTCACTTGAACTCGGCAGCGGCCGCTTCATCCCGGATCTGGAACGGCAGTTGGTCGGTCTTGAACTTGAGAAAAGCTACGATCTTAATGCAACTTTTCCGGAAGATTACCACAAGGAAGAGCTTGCCGGTAAAGAGACGGTATTTACGGTAACCGTCAAGTCGATTAAGGAAAAAGAATTGCCGGAATTAAATGATGACCTGGCGGTTCAGGTCTCCGGCGGCGAGATGGAAACGGTGGCCAAACTGCGGGAAAAGATGACCGAATACCTGACTTCGACAAAAGCCGACACGGTGCGAAATCAATACACATCCGAGCTGCTCGCAGAATTACGGAAACGCTGTGAGTTTGAGCTTCCGGAATGTATGCTTATTGAAGAGCGAAAACGCGCCCTTAACACGGCCCGCTCACGCTTTACAAGTCAGGGGATTGCCTCCGACAAAGCTCAGGAGTTAATTGACGAGCACAAATCCCGGATTGAATCTGAGGCGGCGGATACGGTCAAAAACACCTTGATTCTGGAAAAACTGACCGAGCTTGAAAAAATCGAAAGCACACCGGATGAAGTCAGTGCCCGCTTTCAGCAATTCATCCAGAATTCCGGCAGTAATCCCCAGGAAATTTTCGAGCAGTTTAAAGGCCGCGAAAGTGAATTAACCGGGATGCTGCGACGCGAAGTCATCATGGATAAAACCATCACCCATCTTTTGGATAAAATTTCCTATAAAGACACGGCAGACCAGGATGAAGCCGGGACCGAAGCCGCGCAGGCCGAAACCGACGCAGAAAATAAATAACAGGTTATTTTCTGCTCCGAAAAACAAGATTTAATAATCAGAAAATGTTCTGATAAGAGTACTTATTTGCGACCAGCGGATTGCCCCTGGGCGCGGACCAAAAAGGCCCAATTGGGTTGCGGGATCTGTTCCCGCATAGGAGGTAATTTCTATGAGTTTTCTGCCGATGGTAGTCGAGCAGAGTCCCGGGGGCGAACGCGCCTACGACATCTACTCCCGCCTGTTGCGTGACCGAATCGTTTTTTTAGGCACGCCGATTGATGACAATGTCGCCAATGCCGTGATTGCCCAGCTCCTCTTTCTCGAAGCCGACGATCCGGACAAGGATATTAATATCTACATTAATTCACCCGGCGGTTCCGTGACCGCGGGCATGGCGATTTATGACACCATGCAGTTTGTCAAACCCGACATCACCACCATCTGTGTCGGCCAGGCGGCCAGTATGGGCGCTTTACTTTTAACTGCCGGCACCAAAGGCAAACGCTACTCGTTACCGCACTCAAGAATCCTGCTGCATCAACCAATGGGCGGTTTCTCCGGCCAGGCTTCGGACATTGACATCCATGCCCGCGAAATTTTGCGTCTGAAACAGGATCTAAACCAAATCCTGCAGCAGCATACCGGCCAGAAGCTGGAACGTCTGCAGCAGGACACGGATCGTGATTTCTTTATGTCGGGAGAACAGGCGCTTGAATATGGGGTGATCGATAAAGTTATCAGTAAACGTCAGGTTGCCGGGGAGAAATAATCTATGGCGCGTAAAAAAAATAGCGAAATAATGATGCGCTGTTCTTTCTGCGGCAAGGATCAGAACAGTGTCAAAAAACTTATTGCCGGGCCTTCGGTCTTTATCTGCAATGAGTGTGTTGATCTCTGCAACGATATCATCGCCGGTGAAAATGAACGCGACACCCTGGCCGACCTCCACGAAACCCTGGTGCCGCCGCGACAGATCAAGGAAAGTCTTGATGAATATATTATCGGTCAGGATGAAGCCAAGCGCAAACTCGCGGTCGCGGTCTACAATCACTATAAACGCATCGCCTCGCGTGAGCTTGAAAATGACGATGACGGGGTTGAGATCCAGAAAAGCAATATTCTGCTCGCCGGCCCGACCGGCAGCGGTAAAACCTTGCTGGCTCAGACTTTAGCCCGGGTGTTGCAGGTCCCTTTTACCATAGTTGATGCCACCAATCTGACTGAAGCCGGCTACGTCGGCGAAGATGTGGAGAATATTCTGGTTTCCCTGTTGCAGGCGGCCGATTACGATGTTGAGCGGGCGGCGCGCGGGATTATCTATATTGACGAAATCGATAAGGTGGCCCGTAAAGGCGACAGCCCCTCAATTACCCGGGATGTTTCCGGTGAAGGAGTGCAGCAGGCCCTGCTCAAAATTCTTGAAGGCACGATTGCCAATGTTCCGCCCAAAGGCGGCCGCAAGCACCCGCAGCAGGAATTCATTAAACTTGATACCCGGGATATTCTTTTCATCTGCGGCGGTGCCTTTAACGGCCTGGATGAGATTGTCCAGCGCCGGATGCGCGGTAACGCGCTGGGTTTTCAGACCAGCATCGAAAACCACACAATTGCCGGTAGCGATCCGACCCATGACGTCACCCCGGCCGACCTTCTGAAATTCGGACTGATTCCGGAATTTATCGGCCGTATGCCGGTAATCGCAAGCCTTGACGAACTTGATCAGGAAGCCCTGGTTGAGATCCTGACGAAACCGCGTAACGCTCTGGTCAAACAGTATCGTAAACTTTTCAAAATGGACCAGGTTGAACTTGATTTCAGCGAAACCGCTCTGGAAAAAGTCGCCCAGCTCGCGGTCGAACAGAAAACCGGAGCCCGGGGCTTACGCTCGATTCTGGAATGTGTTATGAATTCGATCATGTTTGACCTGCCGGACAGCGGTGCGATTAAATGCGTTATCGAGGATGAGGTCATCACAAATGGCGCTCAGCCGCTCTACTTATATGAAAATGAAGATAATCGGAAAAATAAGGTGAAATCCGCTTAAACTAAACGTTTTTGCCTTGACTAGGACGGCTTGCTTTGCTATAAGGTCGCTTACTTTAAGCCAACGACATTGAGGGGGAGAATACCATGACAAAAGGCGAAATGATTGACGCTATTGCTGAAAAATCAGGTGTGACCAAAGCTGATTCGGAAAAAGTTCTGAAAGCCTTTACCGAGGTTGTCAAAGATGAACTTGGCAATGGTGGAAAAGTTGCGATGGTCGGTTTTGGAACATTCTACACAGTAGCTCGCCCGGCCCGTACCGGCCGTAATCCGAGAACTGGCGACAGCATTGAAATCGCAGCCAGTAACGTACCGAAATTCAAGCCTGGTAAAGCGTTGAAAGATAGTTTAAATTAAGTATTAAAGGCTTTTGCGGGCGGGTAGCTCAGTTGGGAGAGCATCGGCCTTACAAGCCGAGGGTCACAGGTTCAAGCCCTGTTCCGCCTATTGCTGCAAATATGGGGGCGTAGTTAAGTTGGTTATAACGCCGGCCTGTCACGCCGGAGGCCGCGAGTTCGAGTCTCGTCGCTCCCGCCATTAATCTTAAAAAGAGCTGCTCGCCTGATGGCAAGTGGCTCTTTTTTTTGCAGACGAAATAGAAAAGAGTTTGTCTCCCTTCTTTCAGGAGGGGGCGGGGCTGGTTTTCGGAGCGATTGCGGAGACGATTTCGTTGTTTTTCCCAGCGAGCGGGAGCCCGTTAGCATTGCAACTGTCTGAGCGTAAGCAAGTTTTGCAAGGCGGGCGCAGCAAGCGCAAGGAAAAACAGAAATCTTAACGCCTAGCGGAGAAAAGCCGCACCCGACCCCAGATTTGGCTGAATAGTTACCAAAACTTTTATGAATGCCCAGGAGTTTTTTAGAAAATGGAATATAAAGAAACCTTAAACCTGCCGCAAACCAAATTTCCGATGCGGGGCAACCTACCCCAGCGCGAACCGGACACGATTGCCCGCTGGCGTAAAGAAAAAATCTATGAGCAGATATTGGAACGCCATCAGGACGATCCCCCTTTCGTTCTCCATGACGGCCCGCCTTACGCCAACGGCCATCTCCACATCGGTCACGCGCTTAACAAGATTTTGAAAGATATAATCATAAAAGCAAAAAGCATGTCCGGCCGGCTCTGCCACTATGTTCCGGGCTGGGACTGTCACGGCCTCCCGATTGAACATCAGGTGGATAAAGACCTGGGCAAGAAAAAAGCGACGATGTCGCAGGTGGAAATCCGCCGGGCCTGCCGCCGCTATGCTGAAAAATTTGTCGCCATTCAACGGGACGAATTTGAACGTTTCGGGGTCTTTGGCGAATGGGAGCGGCCCTATCTGACCATGAACTACCCTTATGAAGGTGCAATTGTACGCTCTTTAAGCCGTTTTGTCGCCAATGGCACTCTGGTCAAAAGCAAAAAGCCAATCTACTGGTGCGCCCCCTGCGCCACCGCTTTGGCGGAAGCCGAAGTTGAATATGAGGATGAAAGTTCACCCTCAATCTATGTTAAATTCACTCTTACCGACAATCTGGGCGACAAATACCCTTTTCTTGATAATCAGGAGGTTGCTCTGGTTATCTGGACAACAACCCCGTGGACAATACCTGCCAATCTGGCCGTCTGCCTCAACCCGAATTTCGACTATGTCGCCCTGAAAACCGCAGTCGGCATCCTGATTGTCGCGGCCGGCCTTAAGGATACCTTTGTCAGCGAAACCGGGCTCAAGGATGTCGAAGTTTTAGGCTCTATCGTGGCGGCGGAACTTGAAAACCTGAGCTGTCAACACCCGCTTTATGAGCGGAAATCGCGGGTAATTCTCGGTGAGCATGTCACCCTTGAAGCCGGTACCGGCTGTGTTCATACCGCGCCGGGACATGGTCAGGAAGACTACGAAGTCGGCCTGCGTTACAACCTCGAAGTCTACGCGCCGGTTGACGATAACGGCTGTTTTACCGACGAAGTTGAGTTTTTTGCGGGACAGTTTGTCTTTAAAGCCAACCCTGATGTCATCGGAAAGTTAAAAGAGTTCGGCAAACTGATTGCCGAAAAACCTTTAAGCCACTCCTACCCCCACTGCTGGCGCTGTAAAAAACCGATCATCTTCAGATCAACCGAGCAATGGTTTATCTCGATGGAGAAAGCCGGTCTCAGGCAGCAGGCTTTAACCGAGATCAACAAAGTCCAATGGGTGCCGAGCTGGGGCCGGGAACGGATTTACGGCATGATCGAAAACCGCCCCGACTGGTGTGTTTCGCGGCAGCGGATCTGGGGGGTGCCGATCACGGTTTTCCACTGCGAAAAGTGCGGCAGGGTAATTGCCGATGAAAAAATAATGCTCAAGATTGCCGACCTTTTCACAGAATATGGGGCTGATATCTGGTTTGAACGGGAGGCCGCCTGTTTTCTGCCGGAGGGTTTCACTTGCGAGAATTGCGGCGGCAGCGAATTTGCGAAAGAGGGCGATATTCTTGATGTCTGGTTCGATTCCGGCGTCAGTTTCGCGGCGGTGCTTCAGAATCGTGATTATCTCGGCGGGGTTCCGGCGGATCTCTATCTTGAAGGCAGCGATCAGCACCGGGGCTGGTTTCACAGTTCCCTGCTGGCGGCGGTCGGTATCACCGGCCGGGCCCCGTACAAGTCTGTACTCACCCACGGTTTTGTGGTTGACGGCAAAGGCAAGAAGATGTCCAAATCATCCGGCAATGTTGTGGCGCCGGAAAAGATCATAAAACGCTACGGCGCTGAAATCCTGCGCCTTTGGGTCGCGGCTCAGGATTACCGTGATGATGTCAGAATCTCGGACGAAATCCTCTCCCGCCTGGTCGAAGCCTATCGCCGGATTCGCAATACTTTCCGCTTTCTTTTAGGGAACCTGAGCGATTTCAACCCAACAACCGATAAGGTCGCATTCAACGAGCTTCAGGAGATAGATCGTTATATCCTGCATGAATTGCAGAAACTGCAGCAGCGGGTTCTCAAAGCTTACGATGATTATGAATTTCACATCATCTACCACGCCATTCATAACTTCTGCGCCGTAACCTTAAGCAGTTTCTACCTTGAGGTCGGTAAAGATAGGCTTTATACCCTGCGGGCCGCGCATCCGGTGCGCCGGGCGACCCAGACCACGCTCTATGCCGTCCTTGATACCATGGTCCGGCTCTGCGCCCCGATTCTGGCATTTACCGCTGATGAAATCTGGCAATATATGCCGGAGAGTAAACCCGGAGAAAGTGTTCATCTTTATGAATTCCTTACACTCCCGCCGGAATATGAAAATCCGGAACTGGCTATGATCTGGGCTGAAATTCTTGAGCTGCGCCGACTTGTCCTGAAAGAGCTTGAGGAGGCCCGGCAACAGAAAATAATCGGTAACTCCCTTGAAGCCCGGGTTGAAATCAAGGCCCGCGACCGGAGTTTGGAACTGCTCAACAACTACCGGGAGCAGCTGGCCGACATTTTTATCGTCTCACAGGTTGCTTTAAGTGAAATGAGTGCTCAGGAAACCGGCTCCGACGATAGTCCTGACCTTGTTATCTCCATCAAGCCGGCACTGGGCGATAAGTGCAACCGCTGCTGGTGTTACAGTGAAGAATTAACCGCCGCCGCTGCCGAATTCCCGGGGATCTGCCCCAAATGTCGTAAACAAATCGATTGAAGGAGTTAAAAATGTTTAAACATCTGCATTATTCTGAAGTTCCGGCGGAAAAAGTCGCGGTTGAAGGAGCAGACAAGGTTACGGTCCGCTGGGTTATCGATGAAACCGACGGGGCCCCCAATTTTGCCATGCGCATCTTTGAGTTTGCAGCCCACGGCCATTCACCCTACCATTCACACGATTGGGAACATGAGATTTTTATCCTCGAAAATGACGGATATCTGACTATCGAAGGGGAAAAACATCCTTTCAAACCCGGCGATGTCGTTTTTATTCCCGGTGGCACCATGCACAATTTGACCGCCGGTGAAAACGGCCTCCGTATGATGTGCCTGGTACCGGTGGGCTGTAAATAGATAAAAATAAGACGGGATCGACGCTATAATGCACCAGGAGTGTAAGAGAGCTCTACCGGCTCTACCAACAAGGATAAGCGCATGATTAATCTGCAGACCAGTGATTTAAGAATTCGCGAGGTCCGGCATCTCGCGCCGCCGGCGGTACTTCTCAACAAATACCCACTGCGCAAAGCGGGGGCCGACTTTGTGCTGCAAAACCGTAAAGCAGTTGCCGATATTATAAGCGGCCGGGATTCCCGGTTGCTGGTGGTGGCCGGCCCCTGCTCAATCCACGACCCGGAAGCGGCGCTTGAATACGCCCGGCGCCTGCAGGAGCTGGCCCGAAACTATACCGATGAACTTCTAGTGGTTATGCGGGTTTACTTCGAGAAACCACGCACCGTGGTCGGCTGGAAAGGCCTGATTAACGACCCTAAGGTTGACGGCAGTTTCGCGATTAACGAAGGCTTAGAAATCGCCCGGAAACTTCTGGTTGAGATTACCGATTTAAAAGTTCCGGCCGCAACTGAATTTTTAGATACAATTATCGGTCAGTTTATTGCTGATTTAATCAGCTGGGGAGCCGTCGGCGCCCGCACGACCGAGAGCCAGATCCATCGGGATCTTGCTTCCGGGCTGTCAATGCCGGTTGCGTTCAAAAACGGTACGGACGGTGATATTCAGGTCGCGATCGATGCCGTCCGGGCGGCCCGGACGCCGCAATGGTTTCCGTCAATTACCCGGGAAGGGGTCGCGGCAATCCTTGCGACTAAAGGTAATGAATGGGGCCATATCGTCCTGCGCGGCGGCAGTAAAAGCGGCCCCAATTATGATGCTGTCTCTGTCGCAGAAGCGGTTGCACTGCTTGAGAAATCGGGGCTCCCGCCCTATCTGATGATTGACTGTAGCCACGGTAACAGCTACAAAGATCACACAAAACAGATTAACGTAGCTGAGGCCGTCAGCCGACAGATTGCTGCCGGCAATAAAGCGATCTGCGGGATCATGCTCGAAAGCCATCTTGTCGCCGGAAAACAAAACTATACCGACAAAGCCTCCTCCTGCTACGGTCAGAGTATCACCGACGCCTGTATCTCGATTGAACAGACAGCTGATATTTTTGCCGAAATAGCCGCGGCCGTAAAAAGCCGCCGGGAACTGTAAACAGTAGAAACCGGCGGCGGTTTGCGATCAAAACAACCTCATCTGCCATCTATTCATAGTGAGTCCACATGCGGATAACTTTAACAATTTTTTCATCATTCATAATTTGGTAAACAACTCTATGTTGAATATTTAACCTTCTTGAGTAGGCTCCGGATAAATCTCCTACAAGTTTCTCGTAGGGAGGTGGAGTTTTATAGGGATTTTCTTGCAGAAGTTTAATGATTTTTTCAGCTTTTGGTTTTAACCCGGACAGGGAAAGTTTTTTAGCATCCTTCTGGGCTTGTTTTGTAAAAACAACCTTCCACATCACCACTCAAGTTCCTCTTGACATTCTTCCACTGGAGTTGCAATACCATCTCTAATGGACTCACACATTCCCGGAATATTCAGAAGAAACAAGGTCTCTTGTATTGACCTCCAGTCATCCTCTGAGATAAGAACAGCGTTCCCCCTCTTACCAGTGATAATGATAGGCTCATGTGATGATGACGTTTGATCGATGAGCCTGTATAGATTTGCACGTACTTCAGTTGCTGATAATATTGTCATTAGTCCCTCCATGACTTTTATTTATGATAGTACGTCATAACGTACGCATTGTCAAGATGGTATTTGGAGGCAGAACGCCGGAGTAACTTGCCGGGACTCAATTCTAGAGCAAAAAAAACGACCCCCATTGCTCATTCCAGGCCTCCCTCAAAACGATTATCCCCTTCAAGAAAACTGAGAAAGTGCGAACTTAGGCTACGCCCCTCCATAACTGGGGTCATTGTTTTAGCTTTGACCCCGTTTACGGGGTGAAGTGAAGCAATGTCTGACCTGAAAAACCGGTAGTAAAAGTTTTCAATTTTACTCCGCACTCAATTATTATTGCCCCACCCGATTCTCTGATAAGTTCAAGAATACCCATAAGTCAAGCCTGTTTCTCATTGCCCGTTCGGCGTTTTTTGCCAACTTAACATAGAAAAAAGGTAGGGACTTGGAATCCCTGCCTTCTTAGTACCTTACAGGTCATTTTCTGCACCAAAAAACAAGATTTAATAATCAGAAAATGTTCTGATAAGAGTACTTATTTGCGGGCCGAAAAGGCCCTGTTTGGGTTGCGGGATTTGTTCCCGCATTAGTTGTTATTCCTACTAAGTAAATTGTCCCCGGAACCTCGTAAAAGTTAAGTAAACTGTCCCCAGAACTCCCCGTCCCCAGAACTCCAGCCGAAAGGGGTCAACCGAGTCTGACCCCATTGCATATTATAGAAAACAACATGTGGCTATTTCCGGTCAAGAGAATGTTTTTGTTGGAAACGCCGTATTTTCTTGTATGTTGTATGGTGCGAATCTACATAATTATGGAGAACTTCATTGATCTTTGTCTGCCAGCCCTTACCCTGACCTTTAAAAAATTCCAGCACATCGGCATCCAGGCGGATGGTGGTTGACTTTTTAGGATTAGCTGATTTAGGACGGCCACAAGTTTTTCTGATGCTTTCATACATCTCCTGCTTAGTTAATGGACAATCATCCTCGTCTTTACCGTTCCAAACAAAGTCACCATCCTTAGGAGGAACAGCAGTTGCTTTTATGATATCTTTTTTTTGTTTACTCAAATTCATTGGCAAGCCACTCATGGCATACCTCCCTTTCATTACGACTGGCACGACGGAAACTGACAATACGCTCCTCTTCGATTGTATGTACTACTGTCAATACTGCCAGATGGTCGAACACATAAGCAAAAGACTGAATACGTTGTTCATAATTGCGTATGATTTGTTTGAACGGGTTTTCCAGCACGCTTCCCGCATCGCTAAAATCAAGACCATGTTTAGCTAGATTTTTTCTGCGTTTCGTTTCGTCCCATTCCATAATAGTTATTGTAGTAACAAAAACTTTATTTGTCAAGTCGTAGGATTTTAGTTTATGTAAGCGGTGCCGGGCTTTACATGTTGCTGGGAAACGCAAATGTCAAGCCCGGCACCACTCCTTGGCTGTGTTGAGATACAGGGGCAGGCCAACCTATAGGAACAAACTATTCCACTTTTTCCAAAAGCTCAAGGTAGCGTTCTTCACTGAGGACTTCGACACCGAGTTGTTCAGCCTTTGCGGTTTTTTTGGCGCCGACTTTTGCGCCGCAGACCAGATAGTCGGTTTTTGAACTGACCGATTTCTGGACTTTGATCCCGAGTTGCCGGGCCCGGTTTTCAATTTCCTCCCGGCTGCCGCTACTGAGTTTACCGGTGAAAACCACGCCTTTCCCGACAAACTGGTGTTTCGCAGATATCTCGGCTGACATCGGCGCCGTTAAGCGCAGGTTAAAACCTAAGGCCAAAAGGTGCTCAATTTCAGGCCGTCGCTCAGCAATCCCCTGGGTGATATTTTCAGCTGTAAGCTCGGCAAAACCGGGAATATTGATAATTTCGGAAGCGGTTACCCCGGCAACCAACCTTGCCAAGGGAATTTTATTAAGCAGACGGCGGCTGTCACCGCGGCCCAGAGAAGGGATGCCGAATGCCGCGAGAAAGCGCCAGTCGTCAACTTCTTTGCTGCGGGAAAGCTGCAGGGCCGCAGAGAGGTTTTGCGCCTGCTGCGGGCCGAAATCGAGTTTCAGAAAATCCGCTTCGGTCATTGCGTAAATCTTTTCCAGAGAATCAATTTGATTTTCAACCAGCCGCCGGATGGTTTTGATCCCGAACCAGTCCGCCGTCCCCAGGGTCTTAAACCAGTGCCGGATCATCTGTTCCGCCTGGGCCGGACAGTCGGGGTTACGGCATTTGAGAAAATCATTACTCCATTCAAGCCGGCTGCCGCAGCTCGGACAATGCTCCGGCAGGGTGACAACTGCGGCCGCCTTAATAACTTTTTCAAGTTTGGGAATCACCTCGCCGCTGCGGATTATCTCAATCAGCGCCCCGGGCCCGAGTTTCTGCTCTTTAACGACCCCGGCATTATGAGCCGTAACCCGCCGGATTGTCGCCCCGGAGAGACTGGTCGGCCGCACTTCAAGTACCGGTGTAATCGTGCCGGTGCGCCCCACCTGCCAGGTAATGTCCAGAACTTCCGTGCGACCGATTTCACCTTTGCGTTTGATCGCAATCTGCCAACGATAGTGATGATCCGTATGACCGAGAAGCTCGCGGAGTTCGGGCTCAACTATTTCGGCAACCAGGCCGTCAAGCGGATAATCGGTTTGCGCTTCAAGGTCTTCTTTGATTTCATCAAGCTTTAGCAAAAGTTCCGCCCCGCGCCCGCGCCACTCCGGCAACTGGACATAGGGAACAAACTGGACGGCACCGGCCGCCAGAGCCTTTTGCGCATAGGGGTTTAAGGTATCGGAATTTATGATACCGACAACCAGGTTGCGGGGATGTTCAAAATGGGCCGCCAGATATTCGGCAAAGTATGAGTTGGTGATAACAATTTCACCGAGTCCCTGACCCCGGCCGCCAAGCGGGACAACGCCTTTAACAAACGCTGAACTTATCTCATAGCCGGTCTCACCATTACCCCGGGTGGCGAAAATCCGGCCGTCATCACGGGCGGCGAGGCCGTCAAGCTTGGCGGTCAGGCGGATTGTCGGCTGCGGCAGATCATTTTCGGCCGCACACTTTTCGGCTCTTTCAATAAAGCGTCTGAGGGCCGCCGGGGTATAAGCTTTCTCGGTTGAGAGCATGGGTTTAGGGTGATGAATTTCACGCCGTCCGGAGAAGGCTTCCGGCTCGACCTGATGGAGAAAAGGATGATCCGCAGCTAATCCGCGGAGTTCTTCGATCAGGTTGTCATATTCAGCGTCGCTGACTAGAGGTTTTCCCTGACGATAGGCCCGGTTATAGCGTTCAAGTTTCTCAACCAAGGCTTCAATTTGCATTTTTTTTGCGGTTTGCTCAACAGAAGTAGACATAGATTTAGATTTTCCCGTCGCATTTATGGTAAAGAGAAAGATTGTCAGCAATGACAAAAGCAGGAGGCTTAATTTATTCATTTAACCTGCAGGAGTTTACCTGAGTTATAAGTAACCGGACAGAGCTCTTTTGCAAATACGCCCTCAACCGTAACCGTCGTGATCCCGGTCAGCAGTTCAAGGCTCGGCAATTCAAGCAGAGCCGCAACCAGGTCAACCCGACCGCCTCCGGCTTTTGCCTGCCGCGCCCGGGCCAAAAGCCGAATCGTATCATAAGCGTAGGCATCATAGATTGAAGCCGGTTGCTTATAGCTTGATAAATAGAGTTTTTTATAGTTTGCCAGCAAGTTCGAAGGCTGCGGTGCATGAAAACAGGAGTCAAGAAAAATGATTCCGTCAAGGTTGCCGTCGGGCTCCCGGGCAAAATCCAGCTCGCTGCCGCGGCTGATTGCGTACAACTGCGGCCGCTCGACCCCGAAAAAAGCCAGCTGTGGCGCAATCAGGCGTAACCGGGGCCGGAAATCAGCAATTACCAGGGCCGAAAAAGGGTAATTCGGCAACGCAGAACCCGTTTCATCAGGCCCCGCCGCCGGAGAAATTTCAGCCGAGTCGATAAAATCGAGCTGCCAGGGATAAACTGCAATTTTTTCTGCGGCCAGAGCGAGTTCGAGGCCGTGCCGAAAACGTAAACCAATCCCGGCATAGGGGCCGGTTAACGGCAGAAAAGCCCCGATCCGCCAAACCGATGCGACGGCAAGCCGCGTCCGGCCGCAAGCCGGAAGTTCGTCCGCCGCAGAATTTGTGGACGGAGTTAAACTATTCCGCTCATTACGGGACCCGGTACGCACCAGCTCGCTGCCGGCACTGAGCCCATAAACCGACCCGAAGCTCCAGAACAAAACGGCAAAACCGATCAATACCGAAATTAAAGTTTTTCTCATTTTTGCTCTTAAGAATATTGTTGCAACAGTTTAATTGAAAATCGGTAAGCTTTCCATTACTATTAATGAGTTTTCTCGGTAAGTGTCAACCGCTTTTCCGGCAGCGCCGGAAAACTCACAACTATTCCCGGTATAATGAATATAATTTTATTTAATAACTCAGATTTGCTCAATCCCGACCAGATCGGCCTGGATGATCAGCGGGCCCGCCATATTATCAGGGTAATTAAAGCAAAAATCGGGGATAAGTTACGGGTGGGCAGGGTTGGCGGACAACTCGGGAAAGCCCGGGTAACTGAAATCTCAGCGTCCAGCGTCGAACTTGAGTTTAAGCTGACAGATGCCGCGCCACCGGCCCTGCCGGTAACCCTGCTGCTGGCACTGCCGCGGCCTAAAGTGCTAAAAAGGGTGTTAAGTTCGGCGATTACTATGGGGGTAAAAAAGATTTTTATCTGCAACAGTTGGCGGGTCGAAAAAGGCTATTGGCAGACCCCGCTGCTGACGCCGGAGAAGCTGCGTGAAATCAGCCTGGCGGCCCTGGAACAGGCCGTGGATACGATTTTGCCGGAAATAATCTTAAAACCGAGATTTCGCCCCTTCGCTGAAGATGAGGTTCCGGCTCTGGCTCAAGATCATGATGCCTGGCTCCTGCACCCCTATTCAGTAAGTGTGTCCCCAACGACCCCGGCAACAACTACTTCTCGGCCCACAGATTCCGCCCTGATTGCCATCGGCCCCGAAGGTGGCTTTATTCCCTTCGAAGTAGAAATGTTAAGGGCCGCAGGGCTGCGGCCGCTAAGTTTCGGCCCCCGCATCCTTAGGGTCGAACAAATCGTCCCCTGTGCTCTCGGTCAGTTTATCAGAAAACCAGTAATTTCTTAATTACCGATAGATTTCGGGAACTGATAATGTGCCATCAATCAACTTTCATTCCATCGGAGAACACATTGAAAAAATCGGGCTGATTTAAAGTAATCCAGATAACCGCCCCCCGGCACTCAACGATCAAATCGCGGAAGAATCTTTCATGTTAACATTTCCTGTAAATCTTTGATTGAACCCTCAACAACCACACATAAGTTTTCCGTCACACATTTCCAGTTTACGTGGAAAACGCTGGTAAACTCTGGGGTCATGGGTTGCCATGATTACGGTTAAACCGGAGGTTGCCGCAAGTTTTGCGATTGTATCAAGCACCTTATCTGCGGCCCGGCGGTCAAGGTTGGCAGTTGGTTCATCAGCTAACAGCAGTTTGGGCTGATGAATTACCGCCCGGGCCACTGCAACCCGCTGTTTCTCGCCGCCCGACAACGACTGCGGGAAAGACCGGCTGAACTGCTGCAGGTTCAAATCAGTTAAAATTTCACCGACCCGCTGTTTAATTTCGCGGGCGGCCGTCTTTATCAAAATTAAGGGCAGGGTAACATTTTCCGCCACCGTTAATTCCGGCATCAAGGCATCATCCTGGAAAATAAAACCGATGTTCTGCCGCCGAAAAACGGCTGCGGCCGCTTCGTTCAGGCCATTAATTTCCTCACCAAAAAGTGCTATCTTGCCGCTGTCCGGTCGTTCCAGAGCCCCCAACAGGGATAGCAACGTCGTTTTTCCGGAACCACTCGGACCAATCAGCGCAATCTGCGCACCAGCAGCGATTGTACAAGTCAGGTTATCAATTGCCATAATCCGACCGGCACCGGATTTGTAGCTTCGACAAACCTGTTCAATCTGCACCGCTGGAGTTAAAATCATTTACAAGCCTCGCATCACTTGATTAACCGAACGCCGGCCGGCGACCAGGGCCGGCCAGACCGCCGCCAGAATGCCGGCTCCCAATGCCGCGGCCTGCGGCACCAAGACCATCACCGGTGCCAAACGTGGATAGACAGTTGAATTAACACTGAAAAGCGGGTTAGACGAAGTATAATGACTCAAATCAAGACCAAAACCCGACCAGATCAGAGTCACAAGGCTGCCGAGAATGGTACCGATCACCGCAGCCAGCAAACCCATAAAGAAAGCTTCAGCCATAATCACGATAAAAATCTCCCGGGGGCGCACACCGATGGCCTTCAAAACGGCAAAGGATCGATAACGGTCCATAACCGACATCAACAGAGCATTGGCAACCCCGAAGCCGAGAATAATCACCACCAGGGCGACCATTATCAACATCGAAAACTCATTCAGCTTAACCAGTTGGGCAACATCCGGCAGGACATCATCCCAAAGTCGAACTTTTTCAGAAGGCAGGCTTAAATCTCTGACCCGGGCGGCGACCTTCCGCAGATCACTGCCGGGAGAACAAAAAATCGCCATTTCATAATTTACAGATCCAGCCGGCAAAGTCGGCAGCCGCGCCAGAGCAATAAAGCCGATGCCTTGATCTAAACCTGCCACTCCCAAAGAGAAAATCCCGCTGACTTTAATCGCGGAACGTTGCGCCCGGGTAATCAGAAAAACCTGATCTCCGACTTCAATCCCGAGTTTATCGGCCGCGGCCGCCCCTAAAACCAGCCCCTGACTATCTGCAAAATATTTGCCCGAAACCATACGGCCGGCGATTGGCGTCTGCAAGGCTTCAAGCTTAGGGGTTACGGCAACGATATTCAGCGGTAAACTCCGCTGATCCGCTGTGAGCAACACCGGGAAATGCAGACGCGGCAGTACGGTTTTAATCCGGTCATCCACTGCCGGCAGGCTGTCGGCCAGTTTATTGACTCTGGTCAAGGCTTGCGCTGACGGCACCGAGTCACCCTGCAGAACCACATTACCGGTATGAATGGCGACTGCGTTTTTAATCATGGTGTCGTTGACACCAACCATAACCGCCCCCAAAACCACCATGGTTGCAACCCCGAAAGCGATTCCCAACAGGGTAATCAGAGTCCGGCGCCGGCGGCGAAGACAGGAACGCAGCGCGAAACGGAGCCAAAAATTCATCAATCTGATTCCGGGTGCGGTTTGCTGTCTAAATTACGATTCTTCATAATTGAATTGGTCACCAACTTGAAAAAAGCCTGAGCTTTAGCAAAATCAAACCCCGGCAGGGATGATGAAAGGATTTCATAGGCCTCCATAAAAAAATGCTCGGCCTGCTCCCGGCAGGCCTTATGCGCTTGCGGTATTTTTTCAACAATTGCATCCGCAGTAGCAGCATCAATCCCCCGGCAGTCCTCAATCAGACGCACCGCGGCTTTTTCTTCGGCATCAACCCCGTAGCGGGCAAATGAAACTACGGCATTAAAATGTTTTGTCACAAGATCATCACTGACATCTTTAAGATCATCAAGCATCTGACAAGCAATTCCAAGCCGCCTTAACCCTTCCGCAACCTTTGCTGAAGTCTCATTGTGACCGCGTTCAAGTCCGGCGACAAGATCAAGTGTTGCCCGAAAAAGCAGACCGGTTTTAAGGTGGTGAACTTTTTTTACGATCTGCTCCGGGGTTGGAATTATAACTTTATCAAGGGATTCCTCTTCATGTTCTTCAAGACCGCTCGGAGTTAAGACGGTCATCACAATCC